>DATJOQ010000338.1:0-21065 GCA_035506935.1 Binataceae bacterium (SeqCode)
GACAGGGTTTGACGCTACTTGGTTGCGGACGGACGGTCCGGATGGCGGACCACAAGCACGGGGCAATGGACGCTGGTTAGGAGTCGATGCGTGGTGCTGCCCATGAGCAGGTGGCGCAATGCGCCACCGCCGTGAGAACCGAGCACGATACCCTCGATGCCTCTCGATTTCACGACTTCGAGGATCTTCTCCGCCGCGTCCCCTTCAGAGATGATCAGCTCGTGATTGGGGAAATCCTTCAGGACGCTGTCGTACTTGCTCATCATCTCGCGGCTCTTGCTGCGCGCATTGGCTTCCATCGCAAGAAAGTCGCCGTGTGGCTCGCCATAAATGCGGCTAATCGGATTCGTAATGACGTGCAGAATCAGGAGCTTGGCGCCGAACTTTTCAGCGAAATCCCGCGCGTACGGTAGAGCGTACGCCGCATCCTCGGAAAAATCGGTGGGGAAGAGAACGCTTGCGATCTTGACCATCAACCCTCTCCTTACAGTCTTTGAACGATGACGGCTCCGATGCGGCCAGTGAACGTTAGACGTTTATTAGAAGACCTCAAGGTTTGGCAAGTCCGGATGGTGGTCGATTTGCAATTCTCCCGTCCAGGCGCCGGATGATCGGTAATCGATCGCGGTCGCTCGCCGGCACCTGGCGAAATCACACTATCCGATAGCCACTTCGTGTTGCGCAAGGCGCGACTCGGGCGGATGCCGGCGCAGGTCGATCGCCCGCAGGATATCGGTCTTGGTGACGATCCCGAGCAGCACGTCGTTGGCGTCGGTGACCAGCAACATTTGCTCGGGCTTTTGGCGGGCTATCAGCATCAGGGCGTATTCGACGTCGCTGGTTTGGTCGATTCGCACGACCTCGTGCCTGGCGACCTCGCCCACCCGGGTCTTAGCCCGATCTTCCACTGGGACGCCGGCCAGATCCCATACCGAGATCAAGCCGACCACTTTCTTATCGGCTATCACCGGATAGATCGGATGACGATGGCGGTAGCAGACGCTTTGCGCGAACTCCTCCATCGTAACGTCCTGTTCGACCACAACCAGTTGCGTTTGCATCACCTCGCGCACCGGAATGCTGGTCAGCTCGGCGATCTTCATCACCTGATGCAAGCGTTGAGCGGAGGACACGGAAGCCTCGCCCGAAACCGCGTAAGCGACGGCGGCCCCGATCAGGGTGGGAATAAGGTAGGCGTGACCGCCGGTGGTCTCGGCCACGAAAACCACCGCCGCCAGCGGCGTTTTGTAAGCGGCGGCTATGAACGAAGCCATACCGACAGCGGCATACAGGTCGAAACTCGGGCTATGGACCAGCGATTGCCCGAACACGCTGCCGAGCGCACCGCCCATCAGCAGCAGCGGCACGAACATCGCGCTAACCCCGCCAGTACCCAAGGTGAAGATCGTCGCGGCCATCTTGGCCCCGGTAAAGGCCAGCAGCGTGCTCGAGCTGTGAGGCCGACTCAGGACTTCGCGCACAGCTTCATAATTGGGTCCCAACGGCATCAGCGGGCCGTGAAAGAATGTCACGAAAAAAAGACCGCAAAGGCCTGTGCCGAGGCCGCCGATCAAAAGCTTAACCGTATGCGGAACGGGCGTGAGGATCGCGAAACTACGGGCGCGGCGAAACGTAATCGCAAACACCATCGCTACCAGCCCGCAAATCAATCCCAGGAGCGCCGACCAAATCAAATCGCGATCCGAGAAACTGGTGCTGCCAGCAAAGCCGAATAGAGGCTCCGAGCCTACGATTGTAACCAGCGTCGCATACGCCACCACCGAAGCAATCAACGAAGGCAGCAGGGCTTCGTGGGCAAGATCGTCGCGATACGGCATCTCGAGCGCGAACACCAATCCGGTAAGCGGTGCACGGAAAACCGCGGCCATACCCGCAGCGGCGCCGCTGATCAGTGTCACCCGCCGGTCGCGATTGTCGAGATAAAAGCGGCCGAGCTTGGTCCACAGCCATGAGCCGATCGCGCCGCCACCATAGATGCTTGGTCCCTCCAGCGCCGCGCTGCCGCCGAAGCCGACCGTCGTGACCGCCGCCAGCAGCTTCAGCCAGAAGGGCTTTATATCGATCGCGCCCTCGTGCTCGTGGTAGGAGGTGATGATTTCCTCGGTCGAGTGCTCGTTCGGATCGGGGGTGCCGAATTGCATGATAAGGCCGGTCAGCAGGAAGCCGACCAACAGCCCCGGCACGATCACCCAATGGTGCACGCGATAATAAGGGTCGAGCACCGCCCATACGCCCTTGAGGATCGCCAGGTTTATTACGGTGATAACCAAGCCGGTCACTACCCCGACCAGCGGGGCGATCACCAGCCATTTGTGCACGTCGCGCGAGTAGGTCGCGGTCAGATCTTCATGGACCAGACCGGTGTACTTGCGCCATAGCGGATGATTGAACCAGGGCGAGTTTTGTATCTGGTTGAGCAGGATCCTACCCGAAGTTGAGGTTTAGCGCGGGCGCGGGGCTAAGCGCTCCTGGCTATCTTCATCAGGCGATCCATCAGGTCGAGGTTCTGCTCCAACGTCACGATCCCCGGAATAAATTGCACGTCGAAGAACAATTCGTCGGCGCCAAGCTTGCGAATCGCGGCGACGTCAGCTTTGAGCTGGTCGGCGCTGCCGGTGAAGATGCGACGGTCATCGCCGAGCGGCTTATCGTAAAGATAGGGATGCGATCGCACGATCAATTTGAATTTGCTTGGATCACGGCCGAACTCTTCGGCCATCTTCTTCATCCCGGCAAACATCTGCGCTACTCCGGCGACCGGAATCCCCGACGGCATCCAGCCGTCGGCGTAGCGCGCGGCGCGCTTGATCGCTTCCTGAGTGAACGCTCCCATGTAGATAGGGGGATACGGCTTCTGCACTGGCTTCAGACTAATTGCCGACTTCGGAATTTTATAATATTTCCCGTTGAACTCGACCGGATCGGTCGTCCAGATCGTTCGCAGCACTTGCAGCGCTTCGCTGGCGCGACTACCGCGCTCTTTAAATGGCGTGCCGACAGCTTCGAACTCGTCGGCTGACCATCCCAAACCCAGACCCAGTATCAAACGTCCCTTGGACAGCACGTCGATCGCGGTCAACTGCCGCGCCAGCAGCACCGGATTGTAGTAGGGCAGATTCATTACGCTGGTGCCAAGCATCATCTTGCTGGTATGGGCAGCGGCGAAGGCGAGGACCTCGAGCGGATCGATCACGGTCTTGAATTGATCCGGGAGCCTGCCGTCGGGCGAGGCCGGGTAAGGCGACTTCGGTTGTAGCGCCCAGAAAACCCGGTCGACCACGTAAAGACTCTCGTACCCGAGGCTTTCGGCCTGCTTGCACACCTTAACGATATTGTCAGGCGACGCAGCGGCTTCGCCCACGTGGAGTAATCCGAATCCTAAGCGCATCGACGACTACCTCCTTGACCTTCTGGTTTTCATAGCACCGGCGTCGTGCGACTACTATCGGTAAGGCCGCGGCAAGGACGAAGTTAAGATTATCTGATGTGACGAAGCTTTGAGGGGCGTTCGGCGCTAATCAACCAGAGCCCTGGTGCGCGCCGCATGTTCGGATGTGCGGCGCCAACCCTGGATATCAGGGTTGGCGCCGCTATTTCCCATTACGGTTGGACCGAGATCTGGACCGCCAGACTCTCACCCGCCGCGCCTTGAGTCGCGGTGTAGGGACCATAAGATCCCGGCGTACCCTCGCCTGGCGAGAGATCGGTGGTAATCCCGTAGGCATTGAAGTCAGCGGGACCGAAGTTGCTGTTGTCCTGATCGACTATCGGGCCCAGCGGGCTGCCAACCGACAGCGTGATGCTGTTCTTAGCGCCGGCCGCCGCGAACGCATCCACCAGCAGATCGTTGGCGATAGTGGTGGTTATCGCGGGCGCGATGATAGTCGAGCCGGCGCTGCCCAGATTACATGACGGGGTCTTCTCGACCACGTCGATTGGATTCGACGTGTTGATTCCGCTGTACAGAGTGTTCACCACCGAGGCGAAGAACGCGTTGCTGAAAGTCCAGGTAAACTGCGTGCCCGGCGCGTCGCTCTGATTGGTGATCCGGTAGGCAGCCGCGACATGGACTTCGTTGCCCGAGCCGCCGTTGCATTCCCAGTCGCCAATCGATGTCCACGCTGCGGGAGCGGTCGGCAGACTGATGGTCGCCGTGCTCGCGCCGGTTCCCTGGATCGCCACCACGCTTATCAGGAAGCGGCCGGCCACATCCGTTCCAGCGGGCTCACCGGTTCCAGGAATCGTGGTTCCCGCTGTCGAGCCTGTGCCGAAGCTGTTGTCCGCGACCACCATGATAGTGGGCACGGGCGTCGCCGACGGTGTTGCTGTAGGCGTGAGCGTCGGAGTCGCGGTTAGCGTCGGCGTCAGGGTCGGTGTGCCGGTTGGCGTCTGTGTCGCGGTGGTGGTCGGAGTCGCGGTCGCCGTGCTCGTCGGAGTCGTGCTCGGCGTTACCGTCGGCGTGGTGGTGGCCGTCGTCGTTGGCGTCCCGGTCGGCGTATGCGTCGCCGTCGTGGTCGGTGTGGTCGTAGGTGTTGTGGTCGGTGTCACCGTCGGGGTGGTCGTGGGTGTCGTAGTCGGTGTCTGAGTCGCGGTGCGCGTCGGCGTCGTGGTCGGGGTCGTAGTTGCGGTCGTCGTCGCCGTGGTGGTCGCGGTTGTGGTCGGCGTCACCGTGGGCGTGGTGGTGGCAGTAGTAGTTGGGGTTTGGGTCGCGGTCCGCGTCGGCGTAGTCGTTGGTGTCGTGGTTGGCGTCTCGGTCGCCGTTGTGGTTGCGGTACTCGTGGCCGTTGTGGTCGGCGTCTGAGTAGCCGTCGTCGTCGCGGTTGTAGTCGGCGTCGTTGAAGGTGTCGTGGTCGGCGTCATGGTCGCCGTGGTGGTCGCGGTTGTGGTCGGCGTGCTCGTGGCCGTAGTGGTTGGAGTCGCGGTCGTCGTCGGCGTGATCGTCGGCGTCGTAGTTGGCGTCTGTGTCGCGGTGGTGGTCGGGGTCGTGGTCGGCGTCTGAGTAGCCGTTGTGGTGGCCGTAGTCGTCGGCGTCGCGGTGGCTGTCGTAGTTGCGGTAGTCGTTGGCGTTCCGGTTGGCGTGATCGTCGTGGTTGTGGTTGCGGTCGTAGTGGCCGTGGTGGTCGGCGTGTTCGTCGGGGTGATGGTCGGAGTCCTGGTCGGCGTCGTGGTCCTGGTCGGAGTGACGGTATGCGTAGGAGTAGGTGTTCTGGTCGCAGTAACCGAAGGCGAAGGCGTAGGCGTAGTCGTAGGAGTGCTACTGCTGGTGGCCGTCGTAGTCGGCGTTACTGTGGGGGTGGCTGATGGCGTGCCCGTCGGCGTTTGAGTAGCCGTCGTGGTGGCCGTGGTCGTCGGAGTAGTTGTGGCCGTGGTGGTCGGCGTCTGAGTCGCCGTTGTAGTTGCCGTGGTCGTAGCGGTTGTGGTCGGCGTTCCAGTCGGGGTCATCGTCGCGGTTGTGGTCGCCGTGGTGGTGGCCGTCGTGGTCGGCGTCAGTGTCGGAGTGATGGTCGGAGTTTTGGTAGGAGTTGTCGTCCTGGTCGGAGTCACGGTGCGCGTAGGTGTCGGTGTTCTAGTCGCGGTTACCGACGGAGTAGGGGTACGCGTAGGAGTCCTACTGCCGGTGGGGGTAAACGTTGGCGTGGCGGTCGTGGTGCCCGTAGACGTGGGCGTCATGGTCGGACAGCTCGGGTGGTGATTGCCGTCGTCGCCAAAGGCTACGCCGTAGGAGTTGTATCCGTTTTGGCAGGTAGAGGTTGGCATCGGCGTAGCAGTAGCGGTAGGACAGCCGTGGCCCTGTCCGCCGTCCATGCCATTGACGCCGTAGTAACCGTACCCGTTCTGGCAGGTAGAGGTCGGCATCGGAGTAGGCGTTGCGGTGGGACAGCCGTGGCCCTGTCCGCCATCCATGCCGTTAACGCCGTAGGGATTCCATCCGTTGTTGCAGGTGGGCGCCGCGGTCGGCGTGGGTTGATTGTGGGCTTGGGAGGGTGTCGCGCAGATCAGTAACAGCAGCGCCAGACTAAACGCGGCAACCAGCTGTCGGCCAGCAAAAACGAACCTGCAGCCGTTCATGCGCACTTCCTCCGGTGATCAACCCGCGACCATGCTCTGCGGTTTTTGCAACGCCTTTCTGGTTGCAGCCCGGGTCGCCAGGCTCTTTCGATCACCGTCAGCCCCGCGCTCGAACTCAGGCGCTCACTACCGCTGACGGCAGACGTTTCGATTATCGGAAAGCGGCACCGGGCGAACGGCTTTTTGCTCGGCAAAAGGCCGATCGCGCAGCCCCGTCATCAATTCTCTTTAACGAACTTCCAACAGTTCTTTAGACCCTTCACATCATCTGTTTGGCGAGCCACGCCACCCCCCAAAGACGGCTCAAAAACTGAAGCCCGCCGGGGTCTTAAATGAGATTCCGCGTCGAGCCTTCGCTCAGCGCGCAACCTGTCCGTCTAGTTTTTCCAACAGCGTTGCTTATGAATGCACTTAGTAGCTTCGGTAGAATCGGTAGCTTAGGTCAGTACATTCCGCCGTCTTGGCAGTTTACAGCCAATTAGCGAGCTTTATAGCCAGTTAGGCTTACACTGTCAAGTTCTAGCTACCACAATCGAAATAACACTTTATAATCGCTCATACGCAAAATGATTACCAATTATAACTACGAGACTAAGATTGAAACTAACTGTTAGTTAATTTTAATCGACTATATTTGACTAATAGTCAACTTCGGGGCGGATGCTGATGTTGCTAAGCAACGACGTACTAAATGGATGCAAATCCTACTAGTCAGTAGGAATTCGGCTCGTTTGCAATGGCAGTTGACCCGCGCGCGGCGCGGATCCTTACCGCCATTATCTGCTCATGCGGGAAGGTTTGGCGGATTCGTGGCCCAGGATGGGATGAGGCCGATAGGGCTTTTCGAGCGCGGCAATCTCGTCGCGCGTCAGCTCGAAATCGAGCGCGGCGATAGCTTCATTAAGATGCGCAAGCTTGGTGCTGCCGATGATCGGCGCGTCGATCCCAGGGGCCTGAAGCACCCACGCCAGCGCAACCTGCGAGTTGGCCGCGCCGCGCGCCGAAGCGACCTTGGTGACCGCGTCCAGCACCTCGAAGTCGTATTCCTGGTAGTACATGCGCTGGGCAACGTCGTCGGTGCGCGCGCGCGTGGTGTTGTGGGCTCCGCCACGCTCGCGACTACCGCACAAGAAGCCGCGCGCCAGCGGACTCCACGGAATCAGGCCTACGCCCTGGTCGATGCATAGCGGAATCATCTCGCGTTCTTCTTCGCGATAGATCAGGTTGTAATGATTCTGCATCGAGACGAAGCGATGCCATCCGTGCTCGCCGGCGAGAAACAGCGCCTTGGCGAACTGCCAGGCCGCCATGCTGCTCGCGCCCAGGTAACGGACTTTGCCGGCGCGCACGAGCGAGTCGAGCGCTTCGAGAGTCTCCTCGATCGGCGTGCCGAAATCCCATCGATGGATCTGGTAGAGGTCGACGTAATCCATCCGCAGGCGCTTGAGCGAAGCCTCGCAGCCCTCGATTATGTGCTTGCGGCCGAGTCCGCCGCGATTTGGCGCGGCCTGCGCATTCACGCCAGCGAAGCCGGTTCCGTCCATCGCGCCGAACACCTTGGTCGCGACCACCAGGTCGTCGCGCTTGGCCATCTCGCCCAGCCAGCGGCCGGTGATTTGCTCGCTGACGCCGCGCGAATAAACGTCGGCCGTGTCGAAGAAATTGATTCCGGCCTCAACTGCGCGCGCGAAGTGCTCGCGCGCCTCGTCCTCGGTCAGCACCCACTCGCGCCATCGCTTGTCGCCATAGCTCATGCATCCGAAGCACAGGCGCGAGATGGTGAGCCCGGTCTTGCCGAGTTTGGTGTACTTCATTCGCGCGGAGTCCTAGACTCGTCCGCCGATCAGGACGCTGCGGTTTGAAGTCGGCGCCTCCAGGTTGGGAAGAACTTTGGTCATGAAGGTTTCGAGCTCGTACAGCACCTCGTCTTTCGGACACTGCGCGTAATGCCAAATCAGCGTGATGAACTCGGCGGGGATCTGCTCGTAAGTCTGCTCCCATCCGCGCTTGAGCTCGTCGAGCGTGCCGCCGACAAAGATTCCGCTGTCCTTGATGCTTTGCAACCAGTCGATATCCTTGACCCCGGCCATCTGCGGGAAGAACGCCGTATAAAAGTTCTTGTAAATATCCAGGTCGTAGCGCTCGAGCTTGCGATCGTAATCCTTCCGATCGCGCGCGACGTGAATCCATCGCACGATGTTCTGCCGCTCGCCGTAAGCGAAATTCAGGCCGGCCTTTGCCGCTTGTTCGTGGTACAGATGAGAAAACTCGACGGTCTTGTCGAGCTTGGTGAAATAGGTCGGGCGCAGGCCGTTGCGCGCGCAGAAGCGAATCGAGTCAGCGCTCGAGCTGACCGCGACGAAAATCGGCGGATGCGGCGTTTGAAACGGCGGCGGAACCACACTTATCCGCCTGACGTTGCCTGCGTCGTCGATTTCTCCCAGGCATCCGGCGTCCTTCGCGCTGGGCCAGGCCGGATAGCCACGCACCCCTGTGTCGTACGGATACGGCGCCTTGTAATAGTTGCCGTTGAGCTCGATCGAATCCTTGGTCCAGCATTCGATCAGCATCCGCGTGCGTTCTTCAAAGATGTCGCGATTGCGGATGTCGTTGGCGCTGCCGTCGGATACTGTCGCGACCGAATCCGAAAACTGGCCCAGGATATTGGCCCATCGCGACTGATAACCTCGCGCGAGGCCGCAGAAAAACTTGCCGTTGGTGATGTGATCGAGAATCGCGGTTTCCTCGGCCACGCGAATCGGGTCCTGCGTCGCCATCACATAACCGAGCGCGCCGAGCCAGGCGTTTTTGACGTTGCCGGCCCACCAGGCGTTGAGGATGCCGGGATTGGGTCCGACCTCGTAGCCTTCGGAATGAAGATGATGCTCGATCGTGCTGATACCCCACACGCCCATCTCGTCGGCCGCTTTCACGATGTCCATCCATTCGTGGACTACCTTGTGATAAAGCGCCGAGTCGCGGCCGATCGGACGCTTGCGCTCGCGGTCGGCGCGGTCCTCGGCCGGAATCATCGGGTAGAGTTGGATTATAACCTTGGGCTGTGGCATCGAGCACTCTCCATTTTTTTTTAATAGCCGCGCGCCGCATCGGCTGCGCCGCGCATAGCTCTTTTCGAGACCGGGTTCACGCGCCCGTCACGTCGGCCAGCACCTGGGCCGGATGCTCGCGCGGATTGACCTGGGGATAGACCTTCGCAATCTTGCCCTGCTCGTCAATCAGGTAACTGATTCGGTTCGCGCTCCGGGCCTTGGGATTGTCACACGCGCCGTACGCCATCCCGGCGACTCGCTCGGTATCACACAGCAGCGGAAATGGGAAATCAAATTTCTTGCCGAAGGCAGCGTTATCGTCGACGTCGTCGAAGCTCACTCCCACCACCACGATGTTGTTAGCGACAAAGTCGGCGTGTTGCTCGCGGAATCCGCGCCCTTCGGCAGTGCATCCGGGGGTATTGGCTTTGGGATAAAACCACAGCAGGACTTTCTTGCCGCGCAGACTGGAAAGCGTAAGCGGCTTACCCTCGTGCGTCTGCAGGGTAAAGTCCGGCGCCGTATCTCCAACCTTGAGCATAGGATCTCTCCTGGAGCGATCGAGTCTTGGCGGCTTCGATTGTAATCGGCGCAAGCAGTCAGAGCGAGGGGCGCGCAGCGCGGAACAAGCGGCGCAAAAAGACAGCGCCCGCACGACCGAAGTCGCACGGGCGCCAGGCGCTTAACGCGCGGCGGGTCGTGCCGCGGACGGTGAAGCGTCCGCAGCGCGCCTCCGCCGAAGCGTCAGCGGTGAATCTGTTCGAGCTTATTGATGTCGTACAACTCAGCCACGTGACTCGGCGACGAGTTCGGGAAGCCGCAGTTGAAACCGCAGAACCACAACGTGCCGTGCCCCTGCTGGACATCCAGGCAGAAGCCGTGCTGCCAGGTCATCGCCTGCACCCCGTGGTTGATCGCCGCCCATCGTTTAAATGAATCGCTGTATTTCCACTGCCATTGGATGATCTTCCAGAGCTTGCCCTTGCGATCGATATTGAAATGATAGGAGCTGTTCCACGCCTCGGCGTCGAAGAAATTGATCACGCCTGAGAAGGGATGGCGCGGGTCTTTCGGCGTGCGCAGGATAACCGCCATTTTGCGAATCGACCACACGTCGTCCGGAACCATCCCGTTGGGACCGTAGCTGTGCGAGTAGTCATCCTTGGGATCGAGCACGCAGAGCACGTCCTTCCATCCGAGGAACCTGAAATTCCAATCCGGCTCGCGTCCCGAAAATCCGTAAAAGTCCTCCAGGGTCGCGTCGGTGCCGAGCAGCGAATCGGATTTGACCTCAGCCGAGATTCGCCGCACGCGCCGCAGATTGGGGATGTAGGCCCAGGCGTCATCCGCGCGAGTGGTGTCCTGATATCGATATATAATGAATGCGGTGCCGCGGATGTCGAACGGCTCGTAGAATCCGGTGAACTCTTTGTACATGAAGTCCTTGGCACCCGGGACATCCAGGGTATGGTCCGGCACCTGCGCGAGGTTGTTGAAGTACACGCGCTGATGGAACCATTGCAGCACGCGGGTGAAATTGCCCCCGCCCCCTGCAGTCTGAGATATATCGCCCGTTTCGACCGTCGGCCACATGATGCCGCTAGTCCAGGCTCCCGGCGCCACCTCGGTGTTGATTCGGACACCGTTATGCGTGCCGTTGAAGCTGTCCCACACCGCAAAGCCGGATTGAATCGCCAGTCCGTAATTGATCCATTTATATTCGTAATTCCAGATCCCTTTGAGGCCGGAGCTGGGGTCGCTGGTGCTGAGAGAGGCGTTGGAGAACGGCTGCCCGCAGGTGTAGTTCGCCAATAATCCGTCTTTCAGGGTCACCTGGTTCTGGTACTTCTCGGTGCAATCCATGTAATCGCGCCGCGGCTGATGACTGACGGGCGCGATAATTTCCATCCTGAGCTCGGGAAAATTGAGCTGCGGGAAGTATCCGGGCGGGATGAACGGACGCATGCGCTCCAGGTCTTTGACCGTGAGCACGTCACCTGGCTTGAAGTCCGGCTTGGCGTCGGCATACTTCGCCATCCAAGCCTCGTAGTCGGCCAATGTCGGAGTGGGATTCTCCTCGGCCGAAGCATTGGCTGCGAGAGCGCAGATTAACAGCACCGCTCCCGCTATCATCCCCGCACACACGCCTGAAACTTGGGCAAATTTTTTACTCATCGAGATGTACCCCGCAGAAAGCCCGAAACTTCTAACGCAGAGCTTCCCCCTTCCTCCGATTGCTTTTCGACACTGGTAGCGATTCTTGGCGGCGCGACGACACTGGACGGCGGCGCGCGACCACGAAAAACACGCACCCCAGGTCATTACAGCCTTGCTGATACCCCGCGCCGGAAAGTGCTTGTCCCAAAACCAAATACGAATGCCGACGCAGATCAGTTTTGCCTATATCTCTAATGGATACATTAGGCAAACAGAATCCTTACCGCAAGAAAATTTGATGAAGGGCACGACGCTTGCTCGAGCGATGCATCACAGGTCGCATCAAGGGCGCGTAGCGACAGCTAATCGCGGGTATCCCTGATTGGCCTTTGCTCGGCGGCGGCGTAGTTTTAGGAGACTCTCGGACGGGACAGGGCTGACAGAGACGGAGGCGGATATCCGTGTTCACTGGCAGAGGAAAACAGCTCACGATTTTTATCGGCGAAACCGACCTGTACCAGCATCAGGCTCTCTACGCGGCGATAATCGAGATGCTGCGCAAGCAGGGCTGTAGCGGCGCGACTGTGAATCGCGGGGTCGCCGGATTTGGCGCATCCTCGGTGGTCCATAGTTCGGCGATATTGCGGCTCTCGATGGATTTGCCGATCACCATCACGGTTATCGATGGCCCCGACCGTATCGAACGCGTGCTGGGCCCGCTGCGCGAGATGGCGCCGCTCGCGCTGATAACGATGCAGGACGTTGACGTGGTTCAATCCGGCGCGCCGTCCAAGGAAGGCCTGCCCGACGTAAAGGTATCAGAAGTAATGACGCGCGAGGTCGCCAGCGTGCATCCGGACAGCACGATCGCGCAAGTGATCGAGATCCTGCTCAACAAAGACTTCACGGCGCTTCCGGTGGTGGATGAGACCAACAAGGTCGTCGGAATGATCAGCGACAGCGATCTGCTGACCCGCGGCGGGATGAGCGTGACCATCAGCCTGAAGAAAGCGACCGATCCTGAGTTTGTCAGCCAACTTCACGATTCGCTGATGGGCACCCGGCAGGTTTCGGAGGTGATGACGCACGAAGTGGTGACCGTCGCGCCGGATTTAATTATCGGGAGCGCCGCGAAGATCATGGTCGACAAGCGCGTCAAGCGGCTGCCGGTGGTGGACGCCGAGGGCAAGTTGGTCGGCATCCTCGGCCGCCTCGATCTGCTCAACACGATTGCAGCGGTACATCTGCCAGAATGGCATCCGGAAGCGCACTTCGCGGGCCCGGCAGCTACGGTCGCGGACGTGATGACGCGAAACGTGCCTACCGTTCGAGAATCTGCTCCAGTGGAAGACATTTTTCAGCTATTGGTGTCGTCGTCGCACAAGCGCGTGGTGGTCGTGGATGATCACCGGCGCGTAGCCGGAATTATCGCCGACTCCGATTTGCTCTCGCGGGTCAGCCGAGAGAACTGGCCTGGCCTGATGGAAATCCTTGCGGCCAAGATTCCGATCGACAAGATCAGTGCCGGCGCGCGCGAACATCTTCAGAAATTGCGCGCTCGCACGGCCAAGGACCTGATGACGCGTGGCGTAATCACGGTGAGAGAAAAAATGCCGGTAGCCAGCGCCCTGGCGCTTTCGGCGGAAAAACGCGTCAAGCGGCTGCCGGTGGTGGACGCCGAGGGAGAGCTGGTCGGAATCGTCGGGCGAAGCGAGATGATGCGCGCGCTGCTGGCTTGAACCAGAAAGGATCCGGATCGTGCTGGGCGTTTTGTTGGTTGGGATAGGCGGAGCTATCGGTTCGATCACACGCTATCTGCTCGGCGGATGGTTTGCGATCCGCTTCGGCACCGCCTTCCCTTACGGAACTTTCACGATCAACGTCACCGGCAGCTTCATTATCGGCTTCTTCCTGGCGTTCACCCAGGAACGGGTGGCGATCAGCCCCTATTGGCGATTACTTTTTGCGGTCGGCTTCCTGGGCGGCTATACCACCTTCTCGACCTTCGAGTACGAGTCGATTAGCTTGCTGCGCAACGGAGAGATGCTGCTGAGTGCGCTGTATATGATCGGAAGCCTGGTGGTTGGCGCCATCGCGGCAATCGGCGGAGTCGCACTCGGTAGCTGGATCTGAACTTGCCTTAAGACAAATGCGATATCGTACACTCGTATTGGTTGGATTGACACCGCTGCTCGCAAGCCGCGCGCTTGCGCAAAATCTCGCGCCGGCGAAATCGACGGTGACCGCTACGAAAGTGATCACGTTCCGGCCCGCCGCGCCCACCGGACCGCATCAGAGGGGCAATTGCTGGACGGATTCGATCGCGGTTGATCGGCCCGGCGCCTGGCGGTGCATGGTGGTCAATTCAATCTACGATCCCTGCTTTACCAATCCGAAATTGAAAACCGCCGTGGTCTGCGACGCGGAGCCGGTAACCAATAAGCCGGGATTCGTGCTCGAGTTGACCAAGCCGCTGCCGGAACCGAGGTCGAAACGATTGCCGGACAAACTGCCGTGGCTATTGAAGCTCGCCGACGGTTCGACCTGCGAAGTGAGCACCGGCACCACTGCGTTCGTGAACGGCGTCACGATTCCTTACGGATGCTCGGACTCGCAGAAATGCAACGACGACGGATGTCCATACATGACGGGGGTAACGGAGCACCTCAAGCGCGGCAAGGTGTGGATAGTCGACAAGGTCGCGTTTCGATCCACCAAGACGGGCATGGAATTGCTCAAGCGCGAAACGATGCCGGTGGTTGCGGTGTGGCAATAGTGTCGCGCGTTTCTGCTTTTCGAAAACATCTTCGAGGGATCGCGAGTCGCTCGATGAAGTGGACAATAGTACTCGTAACCACGCTGCTTCTAGTGTCGGTCCAAATCGGCGCTACGACCGCGGTTGAGCGATGGCGTATCGCGAGCGTCCCGCTCGACATGCCGCTCTCCGACGACGAAGCGCTCGATAATCAGGCGCTCGAGGGTCTGTACCAGGGCGACTACGGCCGCCGTATGACGCACAACCTAGGCGGCTACCTGGGTGGGAACGTCAGGGAAAGCGGCCTGAACGAGTCGCCCTTCTATCGTATCAACACAACGCTCAAGGATGGCCGCAAGCTGGAGTTGTGGTTTTCCAGCGCCGATGACGGCCACAAGACCTTTGGCGTCTATCTCGATACGCCGTGGAACGACAAGCCGATCAAGGATTTCAAGCAAGCGGCCGATGAAGCCCACGCCGCGTTTGGCAAACCGGATCTCGCATTCGCGCCGGCGGATCGAAGTGATTCGCAAAAAATCGAGATTTTTGCCGATCGGATGATGCCCAAAGCGCGATACGACGCGGTAATCGCGCGGCTACCCAAAGCAGCCGCGATGGGTAAAAAGGAAGTCGACGGTTTCTGGGAAAGTGATTTGCGGAATTGGGCGCGGATACTCGGGCCTGATTTCCGCGGTGCGATCGTAATCTTTGGCCTTCAAAAGAATAAACTGGTAAGTGAGGACGTTTACCTGATCGATCTGGTGCGCGCCAAAACAGTATTCAATCTCGAACGAATCAACTAACCAATGAAGCGTTCGATATATAGCAATCTGGTATCGATCTTACTCGCGCTGTTGATAGCGCTCGTGCCTGCGCTTGCCATAGGTGGCGATCAGACGACCATCAGTGGCAGCGCCGAGGCCACTCTGGAAACAGATCACAACAATCTTTACCTGAAGACGCATACCAAGAGTTTTCAACTGGCGCAGTTCGCTTATGGAGGAGTCGATAGCAACACGGTAATGGTCGAAGGCGACGTGGCTCATCGCTGGCTCGTGAACGAGGATATCGGCGCCAACGGCGACCAGACCGGGACCGTCAAACTGAGTATTCATCCGATCAACATGAAGGGCCACTTCGATGCGCCGATCGCAGCCCGGGAACTTCCCGGCGATGAAATCAAGCTCGAGTCGCCCTCCGGTATCAACGTCATCACCTATGGATGCTGCCAGGAGAGCAGCGCCGAGACCGAGCTGAGTCTGGCCTCGCTCAAAACGCTATACGTTCGCTCCGGCGGCACACATCTCGTGACTTACACGCGGCTGGGCAAGCCAGCGCTCGGACGGCTAATCGCTCTCTACCTTGCGATGACTCCGGCTGACGACGAGGTTCTCGGCAGCGACCCGTCGTCCGTGGCGCTGATTACGCTGGAGGGCGAAGGCGAAGTGTTGCAACGCATCCGCGTCTTCCTGCACGCCGACAAACCGCGCGAAACGGTGCTGGGTTGGTCAACGGAGATGGGCTGGCAAAGCGGTGCCAGCATCCTCGACAGGCATACCGTGATCGATCCCGCCAAACCACCTCAGCCGGTGCTGCATTGGAAGATCGGCGAGCGCGAGGCTATCGAACTGCCGTTGATCGACGACCGTCTAAATCTAGCGGCGGCCAAGCTGCCCAACGGCATTACCATGGAAACACTTCACTGATTCATTCAAACCAGTCTGCGCGCAGCTCGTCTCAGATCCCTGAACCGCCGACGTAACCGATCGTGATCTCGCCCTGCTTGGCGAGCGGACGCACCTTGGTCAATCCGCCCTCCTGATGCACCACCGAGTCGGGCGGAATCGAATCCAGCAACCAGACATTGCCGCCGATCACCGAACCGCGCCCCACCGTGATGTTGCCAAGAATCGTTGCACCCGCATAAATCGTGACGTCGTTTTCGATATTCGGGTGACGCTTGATACCCTTGACGATGCGGCCGCTTTCGTCTTTTGGAAAGCTCTTCGCGCCCAGCGTCACACCCTGGTAGATCTTGACATTACTACCGATAACGGTGGTCTCGCCGATCACAACACCGGTGCCGTGATCGATAAAGAAATGCGGACCGATCTGCGC
Source organism: Binataceae bacterium (SeqCode) (assembly GCA_035506935.1). GTDB lineage: Bacteria > Desulfobacterota > Binatia > Binatales > Binataceae > DATJOQ01. The sequence continues at coordinate 16,171 of DATJOQ010000338.1, forward strand.
TCCAGGGTGAATATCGATACCGGTCTTGTTGTGCACCCACTCGGTCATGATACGCGGGATTAGCGGAACGTGCTGCTGGTACAGCAGATGAGCCATCCGCTGCACCGCGATCGCCTCGACACCCGGGTAAGCCAGGATCACCTCGTCGGTGCAAGTCGCCGCCGGATCGCCTTCGTACGCGGCGGTCACGTCGGTATGCAGCGTCTCGCGAATCTCAGGCAACGCCTGCAAAAACTTGAGCGTCACCTCAAAAGAATTGTCCACGTGCTCGTCGCGACCATTCTGGTTGTGCGGCCGGTATTCGAGGCTGCGGCGCATCTCGTTTTCCAAACGCCGCGCCACCGACGACACCAGCTCGGAAGCGTACGCAGCAATCTGATTGGTAGGGATCGGATCCTTGTCGTAGAACCCGGGGAACATCAGCCGCAGGAGATCCTGCGTCACGCCGACCACCGCCTCGCGCGACGGCAGGTTGGCGCCGTCGAGATGGTTGATCCCGCCGAACAGGCAAAACGACTCGACCAGGCTATCTCCAATCTCCGCAAGTTTTTGGCTCATACGATGCTCTCCGCGCGGACTCAGACCCAATCCTGATACAGCGCCGTGGATAGATAGCGTTCACCGGCGTCGGGCAGTATCGCGACGATAGTCTTGCCGGCGAATTCCGGCTGCTTCGCCAGACGTACCGCGACTAGCCCTGCCGCGCCGCAGGAGATGCCCGAGAGGATTCCCTCCTCGCGCGTCAAGCGCCGTGCAAACGCGATCGCCTCGGCGCTATCCACCTGCTCCACGCGATCCACCAGCGTCAGGTCCAGATTGTCGGGGATGAAGCCGGCGCCGATACCTTGAATCTTGTGCGGACCGGGCTTGATCTGCTCGCCCGCGAGCTTCTGCGTGATAACAGGGCTTTCCTTCGGTTCAACCGCGATCGAAAGAATCTGCTTGCCCCTGGTCTTCTTGATGAAGCGCGACACTCCCGTGATCGTGCCGCCTGTGCCGACGCCTGATACCAGCACGTCAATCGCCCCTTCGGTATCGTTCCAGATTTCCGGCCCGGTGGTCTTTTCGTGAATCGCGGGATTGGCGGGATTCTCGAATTGACCGGGCATAAAATATTTCCCGGGCTCGGCCTCCAGCAGCTGGCGCGCTTTGGCGATAGCGCCCGGCATGCCCTTGGCGCCTTCGGTCAAAACCAGTTCGGCGCCAAGCGCGGAGAGCACCCGACGGCGTTCCAGGCTCATGGTATCCGGCATCGTCAGCAAGACCTTGTAGCCACGCGCCGCGCCCACGAACGCAAGCGCGATCCCGGTGTTGCCGCTGGTCGGCTCCAGGATCGCCTGGCCCGGCTTGAGCTTGCCGTTCTGCTCCGCGTCCCACACCATCGCGGCCCCGATGCGGCATTTTACCGAGTAAGCCGGATTGCGCCCTTCGATCTTGCCGAGCACCGTCGCCTTGGCGCCGTCGGTGACGTGATTCAGCTTAACCAGCGGTGTTCCGCCGATCGAATACGAATTATCTTTATAAATACCTGGCATATTTTCCCCTTCTGCAGAGCGAGGGTTAGTTGGTTATCTGCAGGCGCTCCTGATCTAATTTGGATCTAAACGCCAGAAGCTCGATTATAGCAAGGGCTCGCGCTGTCGAACGCCAAAGGCCTGACTCCGCGACGCGGCTGACGGACAGTCATTAATCCGCCATCGCTCATCCAACTGTTGTCCCATTGAATAATTCGTGGCGGTCAGCCGAGACTCAAATTCACAACGATTCAGGCGTCTGAAGCCGGATTACCGCTTTCGCCGAGGCTTCAAGAATCCGATTCGAAAGCTTCCGATCGCGCACGGTTCGGGCAAGGATCAGCGCACCGGCCATCGCAGCGAATGCAACAATCGCGTCGTCGAAACGGCGCGAGCGCGACCTTCGCGGGAGCGTATCGGCGAGTAAATCGATCGCGCGTTTAAATTCTTCGGTAAAGGCGTCGCGAACCGTTTCCGGCTGTCGCGCGATCTCGCCCGCAAGCGCGGCCACGACGCAGCCCTTTCCGGCCGCGTCGCGATGCTCGGGCGAGAGATAGGCCTCCACGATGGCGGGAAACGCTTTGCCGCTCCCCTTGCGCTCCGCGATCCGCTGCCAGCGGCGTTGACCCGCCGCCAGAGCTTCGCGGATAGCCTCCGCGGCGACCGCTTCCTTGGATCCAAACTGGCTATAGACCGCGCCGTGCGTCAGGCCCGCGCCTTCGGTGATGGCGTCGACGCCGGTTGCGCCGATACCGCGCTCGCGGAACAGACGGCCGGCAGCCTTCAGCATCTTCTCACGATTCTGCGCAACCTGCGCTTTCGCAATCCGCATGGTTATAGGTTTCCGTTCCTTGACTTTTGATTACGCACGTCATTAAAATTACCAAACATGACGTACGTCATCAATATGCTCGTGAAGTGGGAGTTACAATTATGAGCGATACAGCATCGGGCAAGGTCTGCGCGGTGGTGGGCGTCGGCGAGGGTCTTGGCGCCGCGCTGGCCCGCCGCTTCGGTGCCGGCTATCGGACCGCGCTTATCGCCCGCAGCGGCGAGATAATCAACAAGGTCGCGAGCGAAATCAAAGCAGCAGGTGGCGTCGCTCTCGCGATCCAATCCGATGCCACCGTCGAATCCGAGATAAAATCCACGCACGAACAGGTCGCGCGCGAACTCGGCCCGGTCGAGATCCTGATTTTCAACGGCGGACGCCGTCCGATCGGCCGCCTGATGGAAACCACGCCGGACGTATTCGAGCAGACCTGGCGGCTCCACGCGTTGGGCGCGTTTTTGTGGTCGCGGCAAGTGGTACCGCAGATGCTCCAGCGCGGCAGCGGATCGATTCTGATCACCGGGGCGACCGCGGGAATCCGGCCGTGGCCGAACTCGGCGGCGTTCGCGCCGGCCAAGTTCGCCGTTCGCGGATTGGCACAAGTGATGGCGCGCGATCTTCATCCCCAGGGAATTCACGTCGCGTACGTGAATGTCGATGGCGGCATCGACATGCCACTGCTCAGAGAAATGCGACCCCAGGCCCAGGATGAAGATCTGCTGAAGCCGTCCGCGATCGCCGACGCCTTCTGGTACCTCGCGCATCAGGACCGCAGCGCATGGAGCCACGAGCTGGACCTGCGGCCATTCAAAGAGAATTTTTAACCAACAGCGCGATTGCGCCTATGACGGAGAAATACCGTGAGTTCATCGAAACCAGTAGCACTGGTAACCGGAGTGGGCCCCGGGACTGGAGCAGCGATCGCGCGGCGCTTTGCACAGGGCGGTTACGCGGTGGCGATGCTGGCGCGTAATCGCGAACGGCTCGGCGCGCTGGAGCGCGAAATAACCGACGCGCGCGCCTATCCGTGTGACGTCACCGACCAGGCGCAACTTGATCGTGTAATCGACGCGGTCCACGCTGAGCTTGGCGCGCCAAAAGTCCTGGTTCACAACGCGGTCGGCGGCGCTTTCGGGAATTTTTTGGAGATCGATCCGGAGGTGCTGAATCGTAACTTCCAGGTCAACACGATGGCGTTGCTTTATCTGGCCCGCAGGCTCACGCCTGCGATGGTCGAAGCGGGAGAAGGAGCGATCATCGCCACCGGCAACACCTCGGCATTGCGCGGCAAGGCGAATTACGCCGGCTTCGCTCCGAGCAAGGCGGCGCAACGAATTCTCGCTGAATCGATCGCGCGCGAAGTCGGACCAAAAGGCGTTCACGTCGCCTACGTGTTGATCGATGCGGTGATCGATCTCGAATGGACGCGCAAGCGCTTCGCCGACGCACCCGAGGACTTCTTCATCAAGCCGGCCGCGATCGCCGAGGAAGTCTGGCACGTGGCGCATCAGGAGCGATGCGCATGGTCTTTCAACGTCGAGCTGCGGCCGTTTCGCGAGACTTGGTAGAGCGATCGCCGGGCCTTTCGAATCGGCGTTGATGGACGATAAGCGAGATCCTATGACTGACCTGCGAATTTTTTCCTATCTGCCAAATCCTCGTATCTGGAAGGCCACTATCGCGGCGCGCCTATGCGGCGTCGAGGTCGCGGTGCGCGGCGCTTCGCCCAAGGAGCTTCAATCCTGGTTGTGGGACTTCGACGCACGTCCGCTTTCCGATGAAGATCGCGCCCAGTCGCGCGAGGTGCAGTCGGGCTCGGTCGGTTTCAAGGGCACCAGCCTGCACAAGACCAGCGCGTTCATGACGGCGCATCCGTTTGGAACGGTACCCGCGGCTTTCAGCCCCGATGGCCGAATTGGAATCTTCGAGTCCAACAGCATCATGCGCGCGGTTGCCCGACTGGGCCAAAACCGATTTCCACTATACGGCCGCGACCCGTATGAGGCGTCGCGAGTGGATAGCTTCCTGGACGTGAGCCTGGTCTTCGCGCGCGACGCGCAGATCTATTTACTGTCGTTGCTCAGCGGAACGGTCACGTCTGAAATTCATTCGAGAGCACGCGACGGATTCTCCGCTTACGCCGGCGGAATCAACCAGGCTTTGGCGCCCAACCGCGAGTTCCTGGTTGGGGATGACATTACATTGGCAGACATCTGCTTCGTCGCCGAGATAAGTCTGTTTTTCAACGAGAGAGCGCGGGCGGATGAACTGAGAAAAATCGGCTGTCAGCCGATCCTTCATTCAACCGTTGACGCGGAATTCCCGCGAACTTTCGCTCACTTCCAAAAGCTCCGCTTGCATCCGGCGTTTGCTCCCGACGTGGAGCCGTATTTAAGGAAGTTCGAGAACGGGCAAAAGAGCTGAATAGTTCGGGGTATCGTCGCACGTCCGCCGTACATTTCATCAATTTGTAACATTCTATTGAAGCACGGGTAATCGACCGGCAGTAAAGTCCGCGGGCTTGGTTGTATTTATCGGACACCCAAGCA
>DATJOQ010000339.1:0-2589 GCA_035506935.1 Binataceae bacterium (SeqCode)
AATAGTCATTTCGATCTGGTGGGAAAATGGAATGAGATTCTTCACTCCGCTCAGAGTGAGTCAAAGGAATATCTGCACGCGACGTGTCAATGACTCTTGGCGCGTGCGCGCATCGCTTTGACTTCGGCGTCAGAGGCACCAGCGCGCTCCATCAGGTCCGCGGCGCTCGAGTAGTCGGGCGGCTGGCGCATCAGGTAGGCCTTCGCGAGCTCGGCGTTGGCCGCTTTATTTTCAGGATCAAACGCGACCACGTCGTTGAGAATCGTAAACGCGCGATCGCGTGAGCCGCCAGCCTCCGCCGCGGCAGTCAACGAACGCATCACCGGCTCGGCGGCAGGATCGAGCTGCTGCTTGCCGGTTGCTTCGGCGATCATCATGTACGCGCGAATAGCTTGTCCGTCGGCGTTGACCGCGTCGTCGTATTTCTTGGCCTGGTACAGAGAATTACCTTGTTGCGCGATCAGCGGCGCGGCCTCGCGCAGACTCGCGAGCGCGTTGTCGTGAGCGGTCTTGTGATTGGTGTCGGTCAGGATGGTCTTGAGCGTGTTGAGCCCCTCCTCGTCCCGCCCTGCTTTGATATCGTCGAGCGCCTTGCCGGCGGAGTTCTCCAGCTCCCGCAGCTGCCGATAGTAGCGCGCCTTGCTGAACAGCTTGGTGTCGGTCGGATCGAGACGCGAAGCTATCTCGTACTCCTGCTCGGCTCCCTGCTCGTCGCCGAGATATTCGTCGACGTGCGCCAGCGATTTGTGGGCGTCGAGCAGATTGGGGTCATCCTTGATCGCTTCGCGCAGCTCGACCTGGGCGCCTTTCAGATCGCGCTTCTCGAAAAGATCCTCAGCCGCATAAAGATGACGCTTGGCTTTGGACATGCAGCCCCACGTGCCGGCACCGGCCATCGCAGTGATCGCGAATAGCAGCGCAACGCGCTTAGAGGATGGCATCGAGCGAACCTTCGGTCACAATTATTGCCTCCCGCAAGCCAGGAGCAGAGCGTCGCGTGCTCCGGTCCAGCCCGTGTTCATTGGCGCGACCCCGCCGCAGTCTTCTTCTCTTTATCCGCTTCGGCGTCGGGGGCGAAAGCGCCGGTCGCCTGGATACTGGGTGTGCCGAGCGCCACCAGGCGAAGGCTCGGCTCGCGCGCGATCGCCTCGAGCACCCGGCGCGAAACCTCGTCGGCGATCTGAATCGAATTGCGCGCTTCCACCGGATAGCGAATCAGCACCTCGAGTCCGGCGGCGCTGAGGCGCAGGAAACTCTGAGGTTTGGGCGGCTCGACTTCGACATTGAGCCGCCGTTCCATCAGCCGGCATTCACGATGCACGGTCTCCCGGTAACGCTCGAAGACCTGCTGCACCTCGTTCATCAAGAGTTTCTCCGCCAGCGTGTAGTCGCAGTCGGGAGCTAACACAAGCTTCAACTCGTTCCAACTGAAACTGGTTCCGGGAGCCTGTTTGAAGAAGTTGGCACTGGGCTGAAACACCACCGAGTTTGGAATCACCACCACGCGGCCGGTCGGATGCGAATCATTGCCGTCGCCGGTCAGCTCCATAAGCGTGAGCTTGACCAGGCCAACGTCGATAACGTCGCCGCGCACGCCGCCCAGCTCCACCCGATCGCCGACCCGGATTCCGAAACGGCCGGTCAGCAGGAAATAGCCGGCCAGCGACAGGATCACGTTCTGCAGCGCGAAGGCGATACCAGCGGCGGCAAACCCCATAATCGTGGCCAGCGCCGCCAGCTCGGTGGTGAAGTTGAACAGCAACACCAGCGCTATCAGGAAGACCACCGTAAAGATGCGAAGCTGCAGCAGTTGATGGCGCCGCTGGAGGTCGCGGACGTAGCGAAAGGTCAGCCTCCGCCACAAGATTGCGCCGGCAAAAATCGCGGCCAGCATGATCGCGATTACGATCAGCCGCACGATCAAGCCCCATAGCTCCTCACCCGCGCGCTGCTTGAGGTTGCGCAGCCAGTGGTCGAGATTGCCCGAATAGCGCTTGAGCAGCACCTCCTCGACGCCGAGCGGCGGGATCACTTTGGCCAGTTGCGTATGTTCGGTCAAAAGATGATCGAGTTCGCGCTTGTGCGCCTTGAGAACGGCAGAATCGCCGCTGCCGCTCACGGCCTCGCCCGCAATCCGCTGCACTCGCCCGTCGATCTGATCGTAGAGTTTCTGAATCGATTGATGGAATCCCTGAACCTGCCGAAGCAACCGAGCGGTCGCTTCGACCCGTTGCTTGAGCACGTCCTTCGATCGCTGTAGCGCGATCAGATGCTTGGCGTGCGCGACCAAACCCGACGGCTCAGCGGACTGCATCGTCATCGTCGGATTCGGGTTGGTGTCCTTGGACGGCAGCGTCTGCTCCAGTTCGTCGATCCGGCCGCGCAATCCGCTGCCGGCCTGCTCGGTCGAGCCTCCGCTCTTCTGGAACTGGTTGATCGAATTGAAGAACTCGAGGCGCGCCTGCGCGAGTTCGAGATCGCCCTGCGCCTTGGCGAGCTGCTCGGCGATCGCCTGTCGCTTGGGTTGAGGTGCCGCCGCCAGATCCATTTTCAGCTTTGCGACGTTGTTGGTTTCGCTCTTGACCGCGG
>DATJOQ010000340.1:0-7385 GCA_035506935.1 Binataceae bacterium (SeqCode)
GAACAGCAGGATAAAATCCGCCTCGTCGGCGAACGTGCACCACATCTTCGAGCCGTTGATCACCCACTCGTTACCGTCGCGCTCGGCGCGGCACGAGAGATTCGCGGCGTCCGATCCAGCTTCCGGCTCCGACAGCGCGAACGCACCGAGGAACTCGCCGCGCGCCATCCGCGGCAAATATTCCTTGCGCTGCTCCGGCGAAAAGCCGCCACCCAATCCGTTGCCGCGCGCGATGATGCTCGCGACGCTCATCCACGCCCGCGCCAGCTCCTCGGTCACCAGCGCGTACTCGAAGACGCCCATCCCGAGGCCGCCGTCCTCCTGCGAAATCAGCATGCCGTAGTAGCCGAGTTCCGCGAGCTTATTGCGAATCGACGCCGGGATACTGCCCTCGACCGGATCGAGTTCGTTGGCGACCGGCAGCACTTCCTTCATCGCGAACTCGCGCGCCGTCTGCTGGATCATGCGGCGTTCGTCGGTCATGTAGCTCATCAGCGCACGCCTCGTTTGGTCACCAGGTTGGTGCGACGAAAATCGATCACCAGCTCGCCGCGGCTGTTGAAACCCTCGGTATGCCAGGTGACGATTCCGTTGTCCGGGCGGCTGGTCGACTCGCGCTTGTCGACCACCTTGCTGCGCGCGGTCAGCGTCTCACCCGGATAGACCGGCTTGTGAAACTTGAGGTCATCGACTCCGAGAAATAATCCGCCCGCCTCGCTCAGGTCCTCAACCGAGAGGCCGAACACGGTGAGAAACACCAGCATCGCATTGACCACGATCCCCGGATGGCCGTGCGCTTCGGCGTATTGGGTGTTGAAGTAGAGCGGGTTGTAGTTCAGGGTCAGCGTGGTGAAGAGGCTGTTGTCGCCTTCATTGATGGTGCGGCCCCAATGATGCTGAAATACGCGGCCCATCTCGAAATCTTCGTAGCGGTTTCCTTTGGGCAGTTTCTTCGCTTTGGCGCGAAACTCGTTTGACATCGATAACCTCCAAGACTGGTCCTGAAAGGACTCGATCATTTATCACCAAAAGTCCAGTCGCCGAGAATAGGGAGGGTCCGCTATCGGTTAGGCCGCGCGCCGACGACGCGACGGTCGGACCGAACGGATAAGCACCTCGGCTGGAATCGCGAAACGTTCATTCAGCCGGCGGATCATTTCGAGCGACAGCGCGCGCTTGCGATGCATCACCTCGTACACGCGGCTGCGGGCCGCGCTATGTTCGCCTCCGCGCCCAGGATTTGACCGTCCGCCAGAATCCATGCTACCCGCCTTTTTGGTTGGCTTTTAGCGTCCCGATCCGTAACGAGGTCTTATTCTTTGCATGAGCCCCGCTAAGATAACCTTCGCCGCGCTCCGCAATTCCACCGCACCATTCAAGCCGCTGCTCAGGTAGAACCTTATGGCCGGAAAAGCATTGGTCCTGGGTATCGACGCCGGCGGCACGATGACCGATACCTTTATCGTCGACGAAGCCGGCGAGTTCACCGTCGGCAAGGCCGCCACCACTCCGCACGACGAATCGGTCGGTTTCCTCGAGTCCGCCGCCGACGCGATGTCTTACTGGCAGACCGATCACAAGTCGGTCTATCCGCAGCTCGAAGTCGCGCTGTATTCGGGCACCACGATGCTCAACACGCTGCTCACGCGGCGCGGCAAAAACGTCGGACTCGTCACCACCGCCGGTTTCGAAGACGACATCCTGATGGGCCGCGGGATGCAGAGCTGGACCGGCTATTCGTACTCGGATCGCATCCACGCGGTGACGCACGTGCATCCCGCCGCGTTGGTCGAGCGCCGCAACGTCTACGGCGTGACCGAGCGGGTCGACGTGTTCGGCGAGCCGATAATCCCGCTCTATGAGCACGAGGTGCAGGCCGCGGCGCAAGAACTCGCGTCAAACGGCGTCGAAGCGATCGTGATTCATTTTCTTTATTCGTATTTGAATCCGGCGCACGAACGGCGCGCCCACGAGATTATTCAGCAGGCGCTCGACCGAGCGGGACGCAAGGTGCCGGTCTACCTTGGATCCGATTTGCGCCCGGTGATTCGCGAAAACTCGCGCCTCAACGCCGCGCTGATCGAAGCCTACGCGGTCGGCCCGGTGCGCGAGCAGCTTCACAAGGTCGAAGAGTCGGTGCAGTCGCGCGGCTATCGCTACTCGCTGCAAACCCTGCTGGCATACGGCGGCCTGTGCAATATCCGCTATCCGCGATTACACGAGACGCTGATCTCAGGGCCAGTCGGCGGCGTGATGGGCGCGCGATACATCAGCGAGCTGACCGGGATGGAAAACATCATCGTCACCGATCTCGGCGGCACCAGCTTTGATATCGGAACGATTACGCGCGGCTACGTGCCGGTCGACGCCGAGCCGGTGCTCGCCCGCTTCAAACTGAATCTGCCGACCATCGCGATGGAGAGTATCGGCGCGGGCGCGGGAAGCTACGTCACGGTCGATCCGGTCACCAAGAAAGTGCAAATCGGCCCGGGCAGCGCCGGCTCAACGCCGGGTCCGGTGTGCTTCGGCAAAGGCGGCAAGATCGCGACTATCACCGATTGCGATCTGCTGCTGGGCTATCTGAATCCCGACTACTTCCTCGGCGGAAAGCAGAAGCTCGACAAGCAGGCTGCGCTCGACGCGGTCAAAGAGCAGGTCACCAGCGTAATCGGGGTCGACGTTTACACCGGCTCCGAGGCGATTGTGCGGATGAACGAGCGCGAGGCGCGCGACGCGATTCGGGCGGTCGCCTCAGCGCGCGGCCTCGATACGTCGCAGTACTATCTGTTCGGCTACGGCGGAGCCGGCCCGCTGCATCTCGCCGGCTATTGCGAGGGTCTCGATTTTCGCGGCGTGATCACGTTTCATTTCGCCGCCGCGTTCTCGGCTTTCGGCGCCACCACCGCGGATTATCAGCATCGCTACGCGCGCTCGGTGCCGCTTGCGCTCGCGGCGGGCGCCGACGACAAGGCCAAGGCGTCGGTGGCGCAAGCGATCAATCGCACGTGGGAAGAAATGGAGCGTGCGGCGCGCGACGAGATGTCGGCCGACATCTCGCGCAGCCAGAAGATTAAATTCACTCATCTGGCGATGATCCGTTACGGCGGGCAGCTCAGTGATCTCGAAGTCGTATCGCCGATGGCGCGGCTGCGTTCCGCGCGCGACGTCGATCGGCTGATCGCCGACTGGGAGGATCTCTACTCGAAAATCAACTCGCGCGTCGCGCGCTATGAACAGGCTGGTTACCAGATTTTCGAGCTGGGCTTGCTCGCGTCGGTGGAGAAGGTAAAGCCGCGTATCGAACGGCATCGGCTGGGCAAGTCCGAACCGGACAAAAAAGCGCGCAAGGGAATTCGCAACATCTATTGGAAGGGGCGCTGGACGCCGGCGACGATGTGGGAGATGGAGACGCTGAAGCCGGGTAATCGCATCAAGGGGCCCGCGATAATCGAGCATCCCGCGACCACGCTGATCGTTCCCGAAGGCAAGCGCGTCGAAATCGACGAATACAACTTTTTCTGGCTCAAGTGATGGCGGAGGCGGATTAATCATGAAAGCCACAACCGCGAAGAAGATCCGAAGGATTGCGCCGGGACGCGACGGTATCGGCCCGGGCGGATCGACTCTGCTCGAAGCGCTCAAGCGCAATCGCCAGTTGTTCGAGCAAACCGGGCACTACCACGGCGTGAAAAGCCTCAAGCTCAAGAGCGACAATTATCTGCGCTACGAGAGCCTGCACGCGCGGCTGCGGTCGTCGGTGGTCAATGCGCGCGAGATGGCGAAGAAGATTTCCGCTTCGCCCGGCGTGCGCGAGGTCGGCGAATCTGTCGTCGCGCTCTACACGCCCGAGGGCGACAGCATCGCGCTCTCGACCGGAATCATGGTCCACGTGCACACGCTCAGCCGCTTTATCCAGTGGATGATCGAGCACGACTACGAAACCGATCCGGGAATCGCGCCGGGCGACGTCTTCGCCAACAACGATCCGTTCATCTCGGACGTTCATCCGCCCGACCTGATGAACGTCGCGCCGATCTTTCACGACGGCGAGCTGATCGCGTGGGTCGGCACGGTCGCGCACGAGCTCGAAATCGGCGGTGTGATGGGCGGCGCGAATCAATCGACCACCGCCGAGCGCTTCGGCCAGGGGCTGACAGTGAGCGCGGAGAAAGTCGCGGTCAACGACGTGATCCGCCGCGATTTCCTGGTGCGCGCGCAGATGAATTTGCGCACGCCGATTTATTACATCCTCGACGAGAAGGCGATGGTCGCCGCGTGTATCGAGGTGCGCGAGAAGGTGCTCGAGATCGTGGCCGAGCACGGGGTCGATTATTACAAGCAGGCGATCCGCAGCATCATCGAGGAAGGCCGTCGCGCGCATCTTGAACGCATGCGCCTGATCACCGTACCCGGCAAATATCGCTCCGCCGCATTTAGCGGTCACGTCTTCGAAGGCAAGGTCGGGGCGTCGGGACTCAGCACCAACTGCATCGTTCATATCCCGCTAGAGATGACGATCGATCGCGACGCGGTGCTGACGATCGATTACGAAGGCGCCGGATCCAAGATGTGGAATCCGTACAACTGCCCGCCGTCGGCGATGGACGGCGGCTTCTTCGTGACGCTGACCCAGTTCGTGGATTTCGACGGCAAGGTCAACGACGGATGCTGGTACGCGACCAAAATGATCCTGCCGCCGGGAAGCTGGGCCAATCCGATGGACGAGGCGACTTGCACCTCGTCGGCGTGGGGCTCGCTGATGCCGGGCTTCGGATGCTTGCAGCGGATGATCAGCCGGAGCTTCTTTGCGCGCGGCTTCCGCGAGGAGGTTTTTCTCGGCCAGGTGAACACGCCGATCATGGAGGGCGGCGGCATCAGCCAGTACGGCGGGCGCTTCGGCGCGCAGAATCTCGAATGCGCGGCAGAGGGCAGCGGCGCGCGCGGAATCATGGATGGAATCGATTGCGGCTACGTCGGATGGAATCCCGAATCCGACATGGGCAACGTCGAAGTTTGGGAGATGGCGATTCCGATTCTCTATCTCGGGCGGCGCATCTGGCGCGATTCTCCCGGCGCGGGCAAGTATCGCGCGGGCGCTACTTTCAGCTCGCTGCTGCTGATTCACAAGACGCCGGTTTACAACCTGGTCTCGACGATTCACTCCGACAAGACGTTCGACAACCAGGGCATGTGCGGCGGCTATCCTGGACCGACCGCGCGATTTCAGTACGTCTCGCGCGCGAGCAATATCCGCGAGCTGATCGCGAACCGCCAGCCGCTGCCGCACGTCGAAGGCGATCCGAAATCGCCCGACTTGCAGCGCCTGGTCAAGGGCGACTTCGAAACCGTCGACGGCGTTTTTCTCGAACGCCCGCTACGCGACGGTGATTTGGTGCAATTCTTCTACAACACCGGCGGCGGCTACGGCGATCCGATCGAGCGTGATCCCGCGGCGGTGCAAGTTGATCTCGACAAAGGCATCCAATCGCTCGACATCGCGCGTCGGGTATACGGCGTGGTCGCGAATTACAATTCAGCGTCAAAGCTGCACGGCGTCGATGAAGACGCGACGCGACAGGCGCGTGAGCAGTGCCGGCGGGATCGCGCCGCGCGCGCAATCCCGGTCAAGGAATGGCTCGCGGGACAGCGCGAACGTCTGCTCAAACAGGACTTCGTGCGCGAAGTCAAAGAGATGTACAACGACGTCTTCGGAATTTCCCCGCGATGGGGCCGTGAGTTTCGCGATTTCTGGAATCTCCCGGACGATTTCACGTTCAAATCGTGAAGGCTGATCGGAGTGCGTCATGAACACTTATCCAAAAGATTTGATTCGCGACCTGATCGACGGGCGTCTGCCGTGGCCGACCACCAAGCAAGTCATGAGCGACTTCAAGGACGCCGGACGCTTCGAAACCTATATCGAAATTCTGCAGGAACGGGTGTCGTGGCAGGAGCGCATCCTGCTGCCGCTCGGCGAGCATCTTTACATTGTGCAGAAAGGCAAAGCGCGAATTGTCAAATGTGATTGTGGACACGAGTTCGGCCCCTACACTGAGAACTGGAAATTGTCCGCCTCGATATTCGTTCGCGACACTGACGAAAAACTCGAAGAGATCTATCCCGGCGCGCGCAAGTGCGATCCCGATTGGATGGAAATCCGCGAGTACTGCTGCCCCGGATGCCAGACCCAGCTCGAAACGGAAGCGGTGGTCCCGGGTTACCCGATCGTGTTCGATTTCGTGCCCGACCTCGAAGCGTTTTACCGTGACTGGCTCAAGAAGCCACTCCCGTCCAATTAGCCGCCGCGCTCAATCCGTTCTCAGGTAAGGATTTTACGACGGCTCGGTTGCGGACCGTAATGATTTTCCAACGGGCCGCCGAGGAGTGAATTGACTGAGCTGAAGCGCGGTGGAAAAATTTTTGTGGTTTCGCGAAAGGGGGGAGCTCATGGAGATCGAGAGTCAGATCGCCTCGGCGATCGCTGCGCACGGTACCTGGAAGATTCGCTTGCAGACGGCGATGGAAAAGGGCACGGAAGATCTTTCTCCGAGCGCAATTGAAAACGATGACAACTGTGCGTTCGGCAAATGGCTGAGAAATTCGGCCACACAGCTTAAGGCCTCGCCACATTATGCCAAGTGCAAGGAACTGCATCGCCAGTTCCATATCGTCGCGGCCAAGGTTTTGACGCTGGCGTTGCGGAGCAACAAAACCGAAGCGATGCACGCGACGGACTTGCGGGGCGAATTAACTCACGTGTCGAGTGCGCTCGCTCATGCGATGTTGGAGCTGAAGAGCGAGGGTTTGAACTCCCGCTGAGCGCTAATCTCCGGAGGCCATAACACGGCCATCGAATTGGATCTCGATCGCGCGCTCGAAGCCGTCTTCTAGCTGCGAAACGCCTCGAGGCCGGTTAACTCGCGCCCCAGGATCAGCGTCAGGATCTCATTGGTCGCGTCCGGAATCGGCAGCATCCTGATATCGCGATAAAGCTGCTCGAGCCCGGTCTCACGCCCGATTCCCATCGCGCCGTGCACGTGCATCGCCAGCGATACCGCCTTCTCGCACGCCGTCGTCGCATAACGTTTGGCCATCGCGGCCGGCCCGTTCGCGCGCCCGCCCGTATCGATTACCGACAGCGCGTAGTAACACAGCAGGCGGCTGGAGGTGACCGCGGTCGCGATATCCGCCAGGCGTTCCTGGATTAGCTGTTTCCCCGCGATCGGACCGCCGAACTGTTTGCGCACGCCGGCGTACTCGATCGCGGCGTCGAGCGCCTTTTGCGCAAGCCCAACCGCCGCCAGTCCAACCAGCGGACGATTACCGTTCCACGTGATCGTCAAGATTTTCGCCGCGTCGCCGCTCTCGCCGAGAGCGTTGTTCTT
>DATJOQ010000341.1:0-11016 GCA_035506935.1 Binataceae bacterium (SeqCode)
GAAAATCGCGTTCGAAATAATGGAGCGTCATGGGGTGACGAACGAGGACTGCGTCGCCTACGGCGACTCGACCTCCGACGTTCCGCTGTTCGAATTATTGCCGCGTACGGTGGCGGTCAACGGCACACCCGCGCTGCGGCAGATCGCGACGGTTGCTTATGAAGGAGACGATCTTTGGGGAGCGTACGCCTTGGGACGATCGCTGCTCGATCAGCACAGCAAGGCGGTGAAGCGGTGACTTTCAAGCCTCTTCTTACCGACGGAAACGGCTCACCGGATTCATCCGCGCCATCCCATATTTCTAACAGCCTTTTGTGGGAGTCGCGCAAACACCTGATGCTCTTCAGCGGGCGCGCCAATCCAGGATTGGCGGCCTCAATCGGACGAGTGCTCGGCATCGGTCTCAGCCCGATCACGCTCAAGACGTTTTCCAACGGCGAAGTCTACTGCCGCTTTCAGGAGTCGATCCGCGGCGCCGACGTCTTCCTGGTTCAACCCACCTGCGGCAATCCGGTGACCGGGGTCAACGCCAACGACGCGTTGATGGAACTGCTGATAATGATCGACGCCGCGGTCGGCGCCAGCGCCCATCGCGTGACCGCGGTAACTCCGTGGTTCGGATACTCGCGCCAGGACAAGAAGAGCGCTCCGCGCGAGCCGATTTCGGCCCGCGTCGTCGCCCGGATGCTGGAATCGGCGGGCGCCGATCGGGTGCTCACGATGGATCTTCATGCCGGCCAGCTCCAGGGGATGTGCCAGGTGCCGGTCGATCACATGACAGCGCTTATCATGCTGGCCCAATACTTTATCGATCTGCGTCTGGGCGATCAGCTCGTGGTGGTGGCTCCGGACGCCGGCCGGGTCAAGCTGAACAAGAATTTCGCCGATCGATTGGGCGCCGGTCTCGCAATTCTCGACAAGGAGCGGCCTCGGCAGCAGGTTGCTGAAATCGACCACGTGATCGGCGACGTCGAAGGCAAGACCGCGGTAATCGTCGACGACATCATCGACACCGGCGGGACGCTGCGGGCGGCCGCCGAGGCGCTGATCAAGGCGGGCGTGACTCGCGTTTACGCTGCCGCCACCCACGGCATCTTCAGCGGGCCCGCTTACGAGACTTTGGCGGCCGGACCTTTCGAGGAGATCGTGGTCACCGACACTATCCCGCTACGGCCGGGAGCACCGGAAAATTTCAAGGTAGTATCATGCGCGAATCTGCTGGCTGAATCGATCCGGCGGATTTTCACCGACGACTCCGTGAGCGAAGCCTTCGGCGGGCAGAACCAGCTCTTCTAAGAACCTTGAATCATCTGGGCTCCTGACCGTCGCCTTTGAGTGAGGAGGAACCATGAGCAGCGAGCCGGCTATCGATCTTACTCATCACGACAGCAAAACCATCGGCCGAAACGCCGAGACCCTTCGCCGCTTCAGCGAGGCTTGGGCCAAGGGCGACGTCGACACCCTGATGCGGTTGATGCCGGAGGCGCCGACATATCGCGCCTCGGTTGGCCCCGCTCCCGGCGCCGTCTACCGCGGCCGCGACGAGGTTCGCGCCGCATTCGGTCGCCTGCTCGCGGGGCCGCCTCCCACCGACCTGCCGCCTCCGTCCGGAGAACCGGTGTTTTTCGGCAATCGCGCGCTGGTGTTCTGGAAATTGCGCGGCCGCGCGCCCGACGGGTCGTCAGCGATCGTCGAAGGGGTCGACGTGATGACCTTCGATGAGAATGGGTTGATCGCGATCAAGGACTCGTATCGCAAGACCTGGTGACCGTATTGCAACGGATGCGTTGACAGGAAACGAACGCGCCACTATGAGATAGAAACGTATCTAGTTCTTGATTTACGGAACCGGAATCGTTTCCATGAGCAAATGAGGTAGGGACTATGGCCTACGACCCAATGGCGCCGAACGCCCGGCGCTTCCCCCGGGTGATCACCCCCGACGAGATCAACTCGATGCCTCGTCTGACCTTCAACAAGGGGATCGGCACCTCGATATTTCTTTCGCGCGAGCGCGACGACGCGCGCTTCTTTCGCCAGGGCTACTGCTACATGGAGCCCGACCATGCTCCTTACAACTGGAATCAGATGGACTTCGACGAGACCCACTACTGCCTCCAAGGAAAGATTCATCTGGTGGTGAAGGACGCGTCGGGCCGCAAGGTAATCCTGGAGGCGAAGC
Source organism: Binataceae bacterium (SeqCode) (assembly GCA_035506935.1). Lineage (GTDB taxonomy): Bacteria > Desulfobacterota > Binatia > Binatales > Binataceae > DATJOQ01. Next base: position 2,183 of record DATJOQ010000341.1, read on the forward strand.
AGGGCGAGCACATCTACCTACCGGCCGGCTACGATTACACGCTCGAAGCTAGCGGAGTTAAGACCGTTTTCTTCTGGTCGAGCGGCCCGTCGCATCGCGCCGGATTGGTTGAATGCCCCGAGTACAGCCAGGAGCTCAAAAGCCTGAGGAAGTAACAGCTATGGCCAAGGAAGCGCCCGTCAGCGGAATCACCGCCACGCCTAAAACACCCGTGCCGATGCACGGGGCTAAGCGATGGAATTACCTCTCGCGTGAGAAAACCATCCGCCTCGCCACCACAGACCAAGACGGCTCGATCTACCTGTCGCCGCTGTGGTTCGTGGTCGACAACAAGCGGATTTTTATTCCGATCGACGCGGCCGGAAAGCACGGGATCAACGCAGACTCGGGCAGGCCGTTGGCTGCGCTGGTCGATTCGGGCGAGGACTTCGCCACCGTCAGAGGGGTTCGGATTATCGGGAAGATGGTGGTGGTCAAGGATGCGGCCTTGAAAGACCGGCTGAAATCGCTGCTGTTCGAAAAGTACTTCGGCGTCGGCGATCCGTTCGCTGAGTCGTACTTCGAGATGGGTGACGCGCGCGCGCGAAAATTTTATGAGCTCGTGCCGGATAAAATCGTTGGCTGGGACGCGCGCGAAATCGCGATACCGCCGGCCCCCGAGGCCAGGGTGTTGCCCGATTTCGTCAAGGATCGTTTGCTGCCCTGAGCTCATCGATGGCGGCTCTTTGACCTGGGAGTTAGAAAATGAGCGATAGCAAGTCAGCTCTGAGCGTCCTCGTCGTGGGTGAGTCGTGGATCAAGCACACGGTGCACCTCAAAGGTTTCGATCAGTTTCACACCACCGAATACGAGGAAGGAGCGGGCGTCTTCCTTGGCGCTCTCGCCGAGTCGGGCTTCAAGGTTACGTACATCCGCGCGCACGAGGTCTCGAGCCGATTTCCCAAGACCAGGGACGGAATCGACCAGTTCGACGTGGTCGTGCTGAGCGATATCGGCAGCAACTCGTTCCTGCTGTGCGACGAAACCTTCCTGCGCTCCGAACGCACCACGAATCGGTTGACGGTGCTTGCCGAGCGCATCGAGCGCGGAGGCGGCCTGGTGATGGTCGGAGGCTACATGTCGTTCTCCGGTATCGACGGACGAGCGCGGTACGGGATGAGCCCGCTCGCGGCGGTTTTGCCGGTGAAAACGCTCGACTACGATGACCGCGTCGAGGTGCCCGAAGGTATTACGCCAACCGTTGAGGCCGCCAACCATCCGCTGCTCGGCGGGATCCCCAAGAAATGGCCGATTCTTCTCGGCTACAACCGGGTCGTAGCCAAGTCCGGCAGCACCGTGATTGCGCAGTGCGGTAGCGATCCACTGCTGGTGGTCGGATCGGCCGGCAAAGGCCGCGCCGTTGCGTTCACCTCAGACCTGGCTCCTCACTGGGCGCCGCCGGAATTCCTTTCCTGGCCCCATTACCGGAACCTCTGGGCTTCGATCATCACATGGGCAGGCAACAGGCAGTGAGTCGACCTCGTCCAACGATGAAGGAGGTGGCCGAGCAGGCCAACGTCTCCCTCAGTACCGTCAGCTATGTCCTGAACAATAGCGGCCCGGTCGCCGCAGATCGGCGGGCAAGAGTGCTCGCCGCCGTGCGCGAGCTCCGATACACCCCCAACGAGGCCGCCCGACGCCTAAAGCGGCGTTCAGCCTTGGCGATCGGCCTGTTTGTTCCCGACCTTGTGAACCAGTTTTTTGCATTACTCGCCCAAGGCGTGGAACGGGCGGCTTCCGAGCGAGACGTCCTGGTGGTGCTATCCGCTCCCGAAGGAAACGACGAGGCCGAGTCGAGAAACGCTCGACTTTTGCGCAGCCAGCGCGTGGACGGAGTGATCTATCTGTCTGGCACCGCGGCATCAACCAGCAGCCTGCTCGAGCTCATTTCGCTCGGGCCGGTGGTTTTGGTTGACGAGCGCCGTCCCGGGCTCGATCTGCCGGCGGTGTTGTCGGATGGCCGGCGAGGCGCGAGAGAAATCGCACGATACGTGCTCGAGCAGGGTCATGAGAGGGTTTCCGTAATCGCTGGTCCTGCATCATCGTGGACCGCCGAGCAGCGATTGGCCGGCTATCGCGAGGCCTTCGCTGCGCTTGGACACGATCCCGATCAGCTCGTGGTCTTCACCGGCGATTATCGCCAGGGATCGGGGCGCGAGCTTGCGGCACAGGCGCTCGACGGTCCCGCCGGCAAGCGCCCTACCGCGCTGCTGTGCGCCAACGACCTGATGGCGGTCGGCGCGGTCGAATACTGCAGGGCGGCCGGGCTGCGCGTACCGGAGGACGTGAGCATCGTGGGCTTCGACGACATCCCGGTTGCAGCGCTGCTTACGCCTCGACTGACCACCGTCAGCCAGCCCGCTTTCGAAATGGGATACCGGGCCACGACCATATTGCTTGACCGCATCAAGGAAGGCACCAGCTTTCACAGCGATGAATTCCTCCCCGTGGTCCTCCAGATTCGTGACTCTGTCGCACCACCTGCCCGGTAAGACAGAGACAGAGAAGGAAGCGTTTACATGACTCCCCAGTCTGTCGTCACTCCGCCGACAACCAACAAAGTCGTGGTTGTGGTCGGTGCCATCAACGTTGATCTCGTGGTCGCCGCCGAGCATCTTCCTCGTCCCGGCGAAACCGTGGTCGGTCCGCGCCTCGAGCGTCACGGCGGAGGAAAGGGTGCGAACGCGGCCGTAGCCGCCGCTCGCGCCGGCGCCAAAGTACGTCTGATCGGAGCCGTCGGCGCCGACGATACCGGTCGCAGCGCGGTCGAGGAGCTGCGGACGCAGGGCATCGACGTCGGCGGCATCGCCGTGCTGCCGGATGAAGCCACCGGGGTCGCTTTGATCGTGGTCGACCCTCGCGGAGAAAACCAGATCGCGGTTGGCGCGGGCGCAAACTCTGCGGTTACCGCGCAACAGGTCTCTCGGGCTCTCGCCGAGGTGAGGGGCCAAGCGGGCTGCGTGCTGGTGAGTACGGAAATTCCGGAAGCGGCCATCGTGGCTGCGGTCGAGGAAGCTATCTCGTTGGGCGTTCCGTGCATCCTGAACCCGGCGCCGGTGGTGCCGGCCGTCCTTCGTCTGCTGCAGAAGGGACCGCTGCTAACGCCAAATGCTACCGAGCTTACGGCTTTGGTCGCAGCGCTTGAGAACAACCTTTCCGACGCACGCGCGGACGGTAAAGAGTCCATCCGAAATTCTCACGACGATCTGAGGACGGTAACCGAAGGCGCGCGGAAGCTCGTCGCCATCACCAAGGCCTCGGTTGTGGTTACGATGGGTGGGCAAGGGGCCTTGATCGTAAGCCCCGAAGCTGACGCAGAGCATCTGCCTGCGCCTCCGGCGGTAGTACGCGATACTACCGGCGCGGGCGATACCTTCAATGGGGTATTGGCCACGCGACTCGCGGCGGGCGAGCACCTCGGAGACGCCGTTCGGACCGCGATCGTCGCCGCCTCACTCTCGGTTGCTCACGCCGGGGCGCGAGCCGGGATGCCGACCGCGGCGTTGATCTCCGCCCAGCTTTACTCGTCGTAAGTCCGCGCCGGCCGTAAAACAGGGCGCTTTTGAGCGTCGAACGCGGCTTCCGCGATCGCTGGCGGTATCCTATAGAAACGTTAATGGAGCATTCGGCTACAGATAGAAACGATTCCATAGTCATTCCCCGGAATCCACCCTCCCGTAACCGAACGTTAATTTGCGCAGGTCTGAGGCTCCCAACTATATAAAGTCCGCCAGTCTGTCTGTCGTTGTCCTGATTTGGCTGCCAAGGAGCGGGCATGGTTCCTTCAACCGTCAACGCCTCGGTTGCTGCTATCAAGCAGCGCATCCTGGATAACCTCGAACTTACGCTGGCGAGACAGGCACATCATGCCTCGCCCACCGAATGGTACATGGCCGTCGCGCTGGCGGTGCGCAGCCTGCTGGTGTCGCACTGGTATTCAGGCACCGATACGCGCTCGACGGATTATGCCCGCGTAGTCGCCTACCTGTCGGCGGAGTTTCTACTCGGACCTCACCTGCACAACAACATCGTTGGTCTGGGAATCTATCCTCAGGTTGAGCGCGCGGTGTCCGAGCTCGGCCAGAACCTTCAAGAGCTGATCTGGCAGGAGCAGGAGCCGGGTCTGGGCAACGGCGGCCTGGGCCGTCTCGCAGCCTGTTACATGGACTCGATGGCGACGCTGCAGATGCCCGCGATCGGCTACGGTATCCGCTATGAGTTCGGCATCTTCCGCCAGGAGATTCGCGACGGATGGCAGGTGGAGATGAGCGACGAGTGGCTGCGCAACGGCAATCCGTGGGAGATCGTAAGACCACAGAATTTTCATTACGTGCGCTTTGGCGGCCGCGTCGAAAATCCCTCCGGCCCGTCCGCGCGCTCCAGATGGATTCCCGATTGGAGTGTCCGCGGAGTCGCGCACGACACCCCGATCCTCGGCTACCAGGTGCCGTGGGTGAATTTGCTCCGCTTATGGAGAGCCGAGGCGCACGAATCCTTCGATTTTCAGGCCTTCAACACCGGCGACTACTACGGCGCGGTCGAGGAAAAAATCTCCTCCGAGAACATCACCAAGGTTCTCTATCCCAACGATGAACAACTGGGCGGCAAGATGCTGCGCCTCGAGCAGCAATATTTTTTCGTCTCATGCTCGCTGCAGGACATGCTCAGGTTGCATCGGCTGCGCCATCGCGCGATCCGCGATTTCCATCGCTACTGGACGATCCAACTCAACGACACTCATCCCTCGATCGGCGTCGCCGAGCTGATGCGCCTGCTGCTCGACGAATACGAGCTTGGATGGGAGGAGGCGTGGGAAATCACGCGCCAGTCTTTCGCCTACACCAACCATACGCTATTGCCCGAGGCGCTCGAAAAGTGGCCGGTGCGGATCTTCGAGCAGCTACTGCCGCGCCATCTGCAAATCATCTACGAGATAAACGCGCGCTTTCTGCAGCAGGTACGGGAGCGTTATCCCGGTGAAAACGATCGCGTGAGCCGGCTGTCGATCGTCGATGAAAATGGAGAGCGCTGCGTCCGGATGGCGCATCTGGCGAGTATCGGCAGCCGCAAGATCAACGGCGTCGCCGAACTGCACACGGAGCTGCTCGAGCGCGAAGTGTTGCGCGACTTTGCCGAGCTTTATCCTGACAAGTTCACCAACGTTACCAATGGAGTTACGCCGCGGCGCTGGATAGCGGTCAGCAATCCGGCGCTCGCCGATCTGATCACCCGCAAGATCGGATCCACTTGGCTCTCCAATCTCGAAAGCGAGTTGTCCGATTTCCAAGCCTTTGCCGAAGATCCCGAGGTGCAGGACGCATTGCGCCTGATCAAGGTCTCCAACAAGCGCGCTCTGGCCGAGCTGGCCGAGCATCGCACCGGCGTCAAGATCGACCCTGCGTCGATGTTCGACGTGCAGGTCAAGCGCATCCACGAATACAAGCGCCAGCATCTGAACGTGCTGCACATAATCGCGCTCTACAATCGCATCAAGCGCGATCCCGGGATAAGCGTCACGCCGCGCACCTTTATTTTCGGCGGCAAGGCTGCGCCCGGCTACGCGATAGCGAAGCTGATCATCAAGCTGATCAACTCCGTCGCGGAAGTTGTCAACGCGGATCATGATGTCGACGGCAGGATCAAGGTCGTGTTCATCCCGGATTTCAACGTCAAGGTCGGCCAGCGCATCTATCCCGCCGCCGACCTGTCCGAGCAGATCTCCACCGCCGGCAAGGAAGCGTCGGGCACCGGCAACATGAAGTTCGCGATGAACGGCGCGCTGACCATCGGCACGCTCGACGGTGCGAACGTCGAGATCCGCGAAAGTGTCGGTGACGAAAACTTCTTCCTCTTCGGGCTGACCGCGCCACAGGTTTTCGCGATCCAGGCCGAAGGTTATCGGCCGCGGCAGATTTACGATCGCAACGCCGAATTGCGCGAGGTGATGGATGCGCTCGCGAACGGGGTTTTCTCGCGCGGCGACCGCGATATGTTCCGTCCGCTGGTCGACTCGCTGCTGAACCACGATCCCTTCCTGGTGCTGGCCGATTATCAGTCGTACGTGGAATGTCAGGCGCAGGTGTCGTCGGCCTTCAGCGACGAACGGAGCTGGGCGGCGAAGTCGGCCCTGAATATCGCGCGGATGGGCAAGTTCTCATCGGACCGCGCGGTACGCGAATATCACGAGAAAATCTGGCGCACCTGATTTCCGCGCGCTCCCTCCGGCGCGCTCGCACCGATGTCCGCGCCTAGCGACGGATCGCAGCGGCGAAATGCAGCGCGTAGATGCTCATCGGGAGTAGTTCCATCAGCATCGCGGCAGCCACCAGCGTGCGTGCCAGGCGCGCACGGACCAGGAGGAAAGTCGCTCCCTCGATGATCAGCATGACCGGGCCAAACACCATGCGCGGAATCGCGACGAAGGCGATGAACACACCGAGAATTTCACCAAAGGTATGGGGCAGGCTTTGGGGACTGGAGCCGGCCACCATGTATGCGACCGCAAGCCAGCTCGCCGGTCCAAGCGCAGCAATCATGAGTTCAGCGATCAGCAGGATGCGTGGGGCTCTCTCGAGGCACAACTTCAGCAGGAACCAGGTCGGCACCAGGCTCAGGACTCCGGCGGCCAGCACGAATACGATCATGTCGCCGAACGCAACCATGCCGCCCGAACTCTGCTTGATGTCGTCCGCGATGCGCATCTCGTTGACGCCGACAGCAGCGATACCGCCGGCGACGGCGAGCGCGTAACCTGCGGCTATCAACGCCAGCTTCTTCGTAATCCTCATGCGTCCATTCACGCCTCCGAATCTAACAAGCATGATCGACGGCTTTAACTGAAGCTACGTCGGCCAGGGAGGGGCGCTCCCATAACTTTGCGTCCGCGGCCGTTCGCGCCTAGACTTCGACATCAACGGTAACTGCAAATGAAAGTATCGCTCTTCTATCTCCCGTCGGTGGGCAGCAAATCCGATATCGAGCAGGGCATGGTCGGCCTCAAGGGACATTTGTACGATCAGATGCTGCGCGAGGTCTCCGAACAGGCGCGGCTGGCCGATCAGCTCGGCTACGACTCGATCAGCTTCACCGAACATCATTTTCATATCGAGGGCTTCGAGCTCTCGAACAACCCCGTCTTGCTCGATTTGTATATCGCGATGCAGACCAAGCGGCTGCGCGTGGGCCAGCTCGGAATCGTGCTGCCCGCGCACAATCCGATTCGCGTCGCCGAGGATATCGCGATGCTCGATCGGATGAGCGGCGGGCGCGCCAACGCGGGATTCGCGCGCGGCTACCAGCGTCGATGGGTCGATATCATGGCGCAGCAGATGCACGGCATCCACGGCGCGCAGCCGCATCAGCACGACGAGATCGACACCGCCAATCGCGCCGCTTTTGAAGAGAACTTCCGCATCATCAAACTCGCCTGGACCAGCGAGACTTTCAGTTACGAGGGAAAATACTGGCGTGTGCCGCCCGGCCAGACCCCTTGGACGCTCGACGCAACTAGGCTGTGGGGCAAAGGCGTCACCGACGGCATCGTCAGGGCGGTGGGGGTGGTTCCCAAACCCGTACAGAAGCCGCATCCGCCGCTGTTCCAGCCCTTCGCCTCGAGCGAGCGCAGCATCCGATGGTGCGCGCAGGAAGGCGTAACCGCGATCCTTCCGCCGCTTCATCCGAAGCTCGAACGCCAGTTGTTCGATCTCTACGCGCAGGAATCAGGGCGGCCGCTCGGCGAAGGCATGGGGGTGCTGCGCGATCTTCTGATCGCCGACACCGACGAGGAAGCCTACGCGCTGTGGCACGAAAGCGGATATTTCTGCGGCCAGCAATGGTTCGCGCCGTTCGGTTTTGCCAAGGGGCTGGAAGATCCCAAGACCGGCGAGATTGCCAATCTTTTCGACAACCACCTCGCGCTGATCGGCAGCGTCGATACCGTCACGCGCCAGTTGGAGGGGCTCCTGAAACGCCTGCCAGTGAGCTGGGTTTTCGCCTGGATGTACAACGGCCTGATGGCGCACGATCGCCTGATGAAAACCATCGAGCTGTTCCAGACCAAGGTGCTTCCGCGCGTGTCGTGAGGGCGTCGCCGCTCTCGATGCTTGTAAAGCAAGGCTCGCCAGATTTATATGTACACAAATGAAATCCTCTGAATACGATTTTATCGTTTGTGGCGGCGGCACCGCGGGATGCGTGGTCGCCGGACGCCTGGCGGAAAATCGCGAGGTCAGGGTCCTGCTGCTCGAAGCCGGCGGCCGCGACGATGTCCCCACTGTCACCGACTCGACCCTGTGGCTGAGCAACGTCGGCAGCGAGCGCGATTGGCAATTCCGCGCGCAACCGTGCCCCGGACTGAACGGACGCACGCCTGTGATGCCGATGGGCAAAGTGCTCGGCGGCGGCTCGAGCATCAACGGTCTGGTATGGGCGCGCGGCCATCAGAACGATTTCGATACCTGGGCGGCTGAGACCGGCGATCCCGCCTGGAGCTACGAGTCGATCGTCGCGCTATATAAAGGAATCGAGGACTGGCACGGACCAGAGAATCCGCGTCTCCGCGGCACCGGCGGGCCGATCTATATCACGCTGCCCAATGATCCGATTCCGGTGGTGCCGGCGCTGATCGAAGCGGCCAATCAGTTCGGGATCCCCAAAGTGGACGATCTCAATGCGGAGACGATGGAACGAGCCGGTGGATGCGGCATGCCCAACATCCTGGTCAAAGGCGGCAATCGGCGGGTCTCGATGGCCACCGTTTATATCCATCCGAAGCTCGGCCATCCGAATCTGACGAT
>DATJOQ010000342.1:0-4319 GCA_035506935.1 Binataceae bacterium (SeqCode)
CATCCTGAGCGAAGCGAGTCTGCGAGCGAAGTCGAAGGATCTCGCGCGGTCCTCCGCGCGTAATCTCCGCGCTGGCTTTGAACGACCAAAGCGCCTCGCCCGCTTAACCAAAACCTAAACGCTTGGCATCGGATCGTGCGCGGAGCAAATTAGCTTACGCGTAACAACTGCAGTAACCGTCGAGACGCCCGGAGGACTGGGCGAGATCCTTCGACACGGCTCGCGCTGCTCGCCGGCTCAGGATGACAAAGAAACGGGCGCGAGATGACGAAAGGGTGGCGGTGCAGCGTGACGCGGAAGGTGTCTTCGCGCAACATGCGGAAATGATCGTGGCGCTGTGTTCGTCGCGCCGCTGCTAACTCAGTCCGTGACCGCGCCCAAACTGCTGGATGAAACCAGCTTGGCGTATTTCGCGAGCGTGCCGCGGGTGTAGCGCGGCTGGGGCGGCTTCCATGCGCGCCGGCGGCGATCGAGCTCCGCTTCGGGGACGTTAAGTTGCAGCAGCCGCTTGGTCGCGTCGATCGTGATCGAATCGCCCTCGTTCACGAGCGCGATCGTGCCGCCGACCTGCGCTTCCGGCGCGACGTGGCCGACCACGTGGCCGTAGGTGCCGCCGGAAAAGCGGCCGTCGGTGATCAGTCCCACCGAATCGCCCAGGCCCGCGCCGATCAGTGCAGAGGTTGGTGCGAGCATCTCGCGCATGCCGGGACCGCCGCGCGGACCTTCGTAGCGGATCACGATAACGTCGCCCGGCTTGATCTTGCCGGCGAGGATGGCGTCGAGGCATTGCTCCTCGGCGTCGAACACGCGCGCCGGACCGGTCATCGATGCGTGCTTGATTCCGGTGATCTTCGCGACGCATCCTTCGGAAGCGAGGTTGCCCTTGAGAATCGCGAGATGGCCTTCCGCGTAGACCGGATTTTTCCAGGAATGGATCACGGTCTGATTGGCGGGCGGCTCGTCGGGAATTTCGGCCATAGTTTCTGCGATGGTGCGGCCGGTGATCGTGAGCGCGCCGCCGTGAAGGCGCCCCTGCGCCAGCAGCATCTTCATGACTTGCGGCACGCCGCCCGCGCGATGGAAATCGACGGTGACGAATTGGCCCGAGGGTTTCAGGTCGCACAGGACCGGAGACTTGGCGCGAATCCGCTCGAAGTCGTCGATCGTGAGATTCACTTCAGCGGCATGCGCGATCGCCAGGAGATGCAAAATCGCGTTGGTCGATCCGCCGACTGCCATCACCACCGCGATCGCATTCTCGAACGCTTCGCGCGTCATGATCTGGCGCGGCAGGATCTGCTTGCGGACAGCATCGACCAGCACTTCGCCCGATTTGGCCGTGCTGGTAGCTTTTTCCTCGTCTTCCGCCGCCATGGTCGACGAATACGGCAGGCTCATGCCCATCGCTTCGATCGCGGACGACATGGTGTTGGCGGTGTACATCCCGCCGCAAGAGCCGGCGCCCGGGCAGGCGTTGCATTCGACCGCTTTGAGTTCGGCGTCGTCGATTTTGTGCGCGCTGTATTGGCCGACCGCTTCGAACGCGCTGACGATCGTGAGATCGCGGCCCGCATGACGTCCCGGCTTGATAGTGCCACCGTAGACGAAGATCGAGGGGATGTTCATGCGCGCCAGCGCTATCATCGCGCCCGGCATGTTCTTGTCGCATCCACCGATCGCCATCACGCCGTCCATCGCCTGCGCGTTGCACACGGTCTCGATCGAATCGGCGATTACCTCGCGCGACACCAGCGAGTACTTCATCCCCTCGGTGCCCATCGAGATGCCGTCGCTGACGGTGATCGTGCCGAAGGTCTGGGGCATCGCGCCCGCGGCCTTGATCGCGGCGTCGGCGCGCTCGGTGAGCTGATTCAGCCCGAGATTGCACGGAGTCAGGTTGCTGTAGGCGTTGGCGATACCGACGATCGGCTTTTCAAAATCGGCGTCGCCAAAGCCCACCGCGCGCAGCATCGCGCGATTGGGCGAACGCTGCACACCGTGCGTGATTAATTTGCTTCTCGAATTGTAAGCCATGCGTTTTCAATACCGCAGTCGGGAATATGCGTCCAGCAGTTGAGCTGCCAGGCAGGAGATGCTTGTTTCCACCTCTCCCTTGACCCTCCCCTTGTCCAGGGGACGTCGGAGAGAAATCGAAAGCTTGCTAGAAAAAAGATTTCAGACAAAGGGCCGCGACGCTAGTCGAGGCCGAGGCGTTCCTTGCCCTCGGGCGAGATCATCTGTGGATTCCACGGCGGATCCCATACGATCTCGACGTTGGCGTCGCTCACCCCGGGGAGTTCGAGCAGCTTTTGTTGCGCGTCGCCGGCGATCGAGACGCCCATCCCGCATCCGGGAGCGGTCAACGTCATCTTGACCTCGACGCGGCTCTTGCCCTCCGCTTCGGACGTTATGTGCATGTCATAGACCAGGCCGAGGTCAACGATATTGACGGGGATTTCGGGGTCGAAGCAGGTCTTGAGCTGTTCCCATACGAGCTGCTCGAGATTTCCCGCGCCTTCGCCGGCGGTGGGCGCCGCGGCGACCGCCTTGCCGATAGCGTCGGCGTCCTTGCCCGCGATTCGGAACAGGCCGCCATACGAGGGCACCTGCAGCGTGTGGCTGCCGCCCAGCGACTGCGTGATGTAGGCTTCGATACCTTTTTTCAGGGTGGTTGTGCGGCCAGCGGGGATTTCCACCGCCTCGCAATCACGGCTTAGTTCAACACGTTCCATACTTTGGCTCATCGGGGTCGCTCCTCTTGCATCGCTTGATTGTAGATCGGCAACTGCGGGCAGCACCAGCCGGGGGCGATTTGCGTCTGCGAGAGAGATTTAGCTCGCGCTGGCGAAGGAGCGGCTTTGATCATTCGAACCGAACCGTTTTGCCAAACCTGATCGTTTCTTCTGTTCAAGTCTTGTCAACTTATATATACGTTGGGTTATCCGGATACGCAGACTGGGTCAGGAGCGAGGTTCAAAATCGATACGATTTTGCGGGGCGGGTTTGGCGTTACGGATGAGAACGCAGTAGGCTAATAACAGACGCGCGGAACTATAAGGATAAATGTCCGAAAGAAGGAACGCTCATGGGCAAAGACACGATCTCGATTACCGATAATCGTACCGGCAAGCACTACGAGCTGCCGGTCGAAAATGGCGCGATCCGCGCTGCCGACCTGCGCCAGATCAAGACTTCCGCCGATGACTTCGGACTGATGTCCTACGATCCCGCGTTCACCAACACCGCCTCATGCAAGAGCAAGATCACCTATATCGATGGTGACAAGGGAATCCTGCGTTACCGCGGCTACCCGATCGAAGAGCTGGCAGAGCATAGCAACTATCTCGAGACGGCGTACCTGATCGTCAAGGGCGAGTTGCCCGATCGTAAGCGCTACGAGATGTGGGAGCACAACATCAAAGTCCACACGATGGTCCATGAAAATATCAAGAAATTCATGGAGGGCTACCGCTACGACGCCCATCCGATGGGCATGCTGGTCGGCACGATCGGAGCCATGTCGACCTTCTATCCGGACGCGGCCAATATTTTCGATCTCGAATCGCGCCGGCTGCAGACCCGGCGCCTGATTGGCAAGCTTCCCACGCTGGCGGCTTTTGCCTTCCGGCACATCCGCGGGCTGCCGTACGTTTATCCGGACAACGAGCTAAGTTACACGGGCAACTTCCTTTCGATGCTGTTCCGGATGACGGAGCTGAAGTACAAGCCGGACCCGGTACTCGAGCGTGCGCTCGATCTACTTTTCATCCTGCACGCCGACCACGAACAGAACTGTTCGACCAATGCGATGCGGTCGGTAGGCAGCTCACAGCCCGATCCCTATTCAGCCACCGCGGCGGCGGTAGCGGCGCTTTACGGTCCGCTTCACGGCGGCGCCAACGAAGCCGTGGTGAACATGCTTACGGAAATCGGTTCCGTCAATCATATCCCGGAGCTTATCAGGCAGGTTAAAGCGGGAGAGCGCCGCCTGATGGGATTTGGCCATCGCGTATACAAAAACTACGATCCACGCGCCAAGCTGGTGAAGAAAGCGGCCTACGACGTGTTCGAGGTGACCGGCGCCAACCCGCTGATAAAGATTGCGCTGGAGCTCGAACGGATCGCGCTGCAGGACGACTACTTCATGTCGCGCAAGCTCTATCCCAACGTCGATTTCTACTCGGGAATCATCTATCAGGCGATGGGATTTCAGCCTGACATGTACACCGTGCTATTCGCCATCCCGCGGGCTGCGGGCTGGCTGGCGCAGTGGAACGAGATGGTGCAGGACTCGGAGCAGAAGATCGCGCGTCCGCGGC
>DATJOQ010000343.1:0-16344 GCA_035506935.1 Binataceae bacterium (SeqCode)
TACCAAGGTGACAGCGGGAATCAGCCTGGCAGTGCGGCGCAATTATGCGCTGGGCTCGATTTACAATCCGGATAATCCTCACACCAGCAACGCGAACATCTGGGCACAATCGATCTCGCTCAACAGTATCGCGTTCAGCTCGGTATGCCGCGCGATGTACGCGCGGGGCTATTTGGAAGAAGCGTTCACGGTCGACGGCAACTGGGCCGCGATCCAGGGCGGCGGCGTGCTCGGCGACGGCACTCCATACGCGTTCACCAACTTCGAATGGCTGGGCGGCGTCGGCCGCGGCGGATTCTGCTATCGCGACGGCGAGCCGCTGGTATGGGCGCCGTGGTCGCAGGTGGCGACGATCGGCGACGCGGAAGACGTGGAATCGACCGTCCCGACGCTCTTCTATCTCGGCCGTCGATTACTGCGCGGATATTTCGGCGCCGGCAAGTATCGCGGCGGAGTCGGCAACTCGGCGATCCATTGGGCGGTCAAGCCGGGACAGCGTCTCGCACTCTCTCGTCCAAACGGCGGACTGTCGTGCACGCCGGCACAGGCACTCGGGATGAGCGGCGGATATCCGGCGCCGGGATGCTTCATGATCACCGCGCAAGGCACCAATCTCGGCGAGCTTCTCGCTGCGGGCAAGAAGGCTCCGCGCGACGCCAACGAGTTTCTCGAGATGGTCGACGCCGGCGCGCTGACAGTAAAGAAACTCGGCGTGTGGAAGACCGATTGCCCCGAAATCAGTTTGGAGAACAACGACATGTTCGTGGACGCGGCCGGCGCCGGCGGCGGATGGGGCGATCCGTTGGATCGCGATCCGCAAGCGGTGGTGCGCGACCTAAACGAAGGCTGGATCACCAACTACGAATTCGCAAGCGAGATGCACGGCGTGGTCGCGAGCAAAGGGACCGATGGCAAGTGGGCGCTCGACGATGCAGCGACCAAGACTAAGCGCGAAAAAATTCGCAAAGATCGAATCGCCGATTCGATTCCGGTTAGCGAATGGTGGCAGTCGGAGCGCGCGCTGGTGCGGGCAGGCAACTTCCGTCCGGAAGTAGCCGAAATGTACAAGGAGTCGCTGAGCTTCGACAAGTTCGCGCGCGAGTTCAAAGGCTTCTGGCAGCTCGAGCCGTCGTTCACGGTAAAGGCGGGAGAGTGGAATGCCTAGCCAGCCGGTCGATAAGGATCTCATCCGCCAACTGCTCGACGGCACCATCTCGCAGGACGACACCGAGCGCCTGCTCAAGATGGAGCGCAAGGATGCCGAGCGCTTCGAGAATTATATCGCGGTGCTCCAGGAGACGGTCCCCTGGGAAGACCGAATCCTGCTGCGGCTAAACGACAAGCTGTTCGTCGTGCTGAACGACAAGAAAGAGCGCGTGGTGAAATGCGCGTGCGGCGTGGAGTTCGGTGACTACCGTGAGAACTGGAAGCTCAAGTGCCGCGTGCGCGTGCGCAAAACGCAGGAGCAGATGCTGAAGGTCTACGATCCGGCACCGGGATGCCCCGAGGCCGGGTGGCAGGAAGTGCGCGAGTTCATCTGCCCCTGCCCGCAGGCGGCGCAGATGGCGGTCGAGGTCGTGCCGCCCGGATATCCCGTGGTCTTCGAGATGCTGCCCGATCTCGATACGTTCTATCGCGACGTGCTGGGGAAGCCGCTGCCCGATCAATCGGAAGATTGGTACCAGGACCACAGCAATCAGGTGACCGCGAGCTGGGCCGCGCGCGGCACCGAGCCGTCCAAGCCGTAGTTTTTCCGTAACCCCTATCAGCGAAGTTTTCTAGGAATCATGGCGACACTTGAATCTTCGGCGTCGGACGCCGCTGGCAACTACATCCTGGCGCTCGACGCCGGCGGGACAATGACCGATGCGATCCTGGTCGAACCCAACGGCGGTTTCAAAGTCGGAAAATCAATCACGCGCCCGACGGAAGCCTCGCGCAGCTATATCGAGGCGGTGACGGACGCCGCCAGCGCGGTCGGCAAGGATGTCGATTCAGTCCATCGCAACTGCGCGGTCGCGCTCTACTGCGGCACCGCGATGCTCAATACGATCCTGACCGGACGAGGCAAGCGCGTCGGCTTGATGGTGACGCGCGGCTTCGACGACATCACGGTGCAGGAAGGCGGCCTCACTTATCTCGGCCAGACCCAGGCCGAGATGTTCCATCAGCAGTTGCATCGCCATCCGCGCCAGCTCATTCGCCCATCCGATGTGATCGGAATCACGGAGCGGATGTGCGGCGGAAGCATACACGGCGAGAGCCATCTGAAATCCGGCGAGATTTTGATTCCGCTCGACGAACGCGAGGTGCGCGACGCAACCGCAAAGTTGATCGATTCCGGCGTCGAGATCATTGGTATCATGTTCGTGAACTCGTACGCCGATCCGCGCCACGAGCTGCGGGCCGCGGAAATCGCGCGCGAAGTGGTGCGCGAAAAGGGCAGCAACATTCATGTGCTCTGCTCGGTCGCGGTCGCGCCGGTCTCGCGCGAGAACAGCCGGCTCAAGAGCCTGCTGTTTCAGTGCATGGCGGCCGAATCGATTCGCGAAGGATATCTCGGCGTCGAGCAGGAGGCGCGAAAGCACGGCTATCAGCATCCGCTGCTCACGCTGCTGTCCTACGGCGGCGCGGTCAATGCGCGCTACCCTCGTTTGTACGAAACTCTGATCTCAGGCCCGATCGGTGGGCTGATGGGCGCACGCTATCTGGGCGACAAGCTCGGGCTGAAGCGCATCGTGACCGCCGATATGGGCGGAACCAGCTTCGACGTCGGCTTGGTGGTCGACGGCCGCTTGACGATCCAGCGCAGCGCCGACATCGCCGGCCATCGATTGGCGCTGCCGATGGTGCAGCTCGACTCGATCGGCAGCGGCGCCGGCTCGGAGGTGCGCCTCGATCAATACAAACGGCTGCACGTCGGACCCGACAGCGCCGGCGCGAAAGTCGGTAAATGTCTCGAATTCGATCGGCTGACGATCACTGATATCAACGTCGCGCTCGGCTATGTTGATCCTGATTACTTCCTCGGTGGTCACGTCAAACTGAGCCGCGAGCGCGCGCTGGCGGCGCTCAAGGAGACCGTCGCCGATCCGCTGGGCCTCGACGTTTACGCAGCAGGCGCCGGGATTCTCGATATCGTCAACCTGCAGATGCGCGATCTGCTCTCCACGATGGTCGCGTCGAAGGGTTACGACCAAAGCGAGTTCACCCTGCTCTATTATGGCGGCGCAGGTCCCGTGCATATGTGGGGATTCACCGAAGGGCTCGCCTTCGGCGATATCATCACGGTGCCGTGGGCCGCGGGCTTTTCTGCTTTCGGCGCGGCGTGCGCGGAATATATGCATCGCTACGATCGCGGTATCAACGTGCTGCTGCCCAACGGACTGCCTGCTGATGGGCGCGCGGCAGCGGCGTCGTCGCTGCGGCGCACGTGGCATGAATTGATCGCCGACGCGCGCAAGGAAATGGCCGATGAAGGCGTGAGTGCAGATCGACTCACCTTCCGCTATGGCTTTTCGGCGCGTTATCTCGGCCAGCTCGAAAGCTTCGACGCCACTCTTCCGATCACGGACATCGAGAGCCTCACCGATGTAGCGCCGGTGATCGAAGCTTTCGAATCGATGTACACCAAGATCTATCCAGAGGGCGCGCGTTTCCCGGACGCCGGCTACTCGATCACCGGCGTTTATCTCGAAGCGATCGCGAGCAAGCCGCAGCCTCATCTTGCGAGCTTCTCGAATCGCGGGCCGGAACCGGATCGAGCGGCGTTCGTCGAGCGCCGCAAGGTCTACCATCGCGGCAACTGGACCGATTTTAATGTTTGGGAGATGCAGAAGCTGACCGCCGGCAACGTCGTCGACGGACCAGCGATCCTGCGCGATCCGATGACGACGCTGGTCGTGCCACCCGGCCGGCGAATCGAATTCGACGAATTCCTGGTGCTCCACTACCGCTAGAGGAATCACATGCGGCTTGCCACTTTTTCAGATAGCAACGGAACCCGAATCGGTTTGGTCGTCGAAGATCAGATCGTCGATCTGAAACGCGCGCGGCCTGAGCTGCCAACCGATATGATCGCGTTTCTGGCCGCCGGTCCTCAGGCGCTCGAAGCGGCGCGAGGCGCGATTGGCACGACGTCCGCGACGCTCAATCTCAAGGATGTGCGTTTGCACGCGCCAGTTCCGAAGCCGAGCAAATTTCTCGCGATCGGCCTCAACTACGCCGACCACGTGAAGGAATCGGGACTGGCTAAGCCGTCGTCGCCGCTCTTTTTCAACAAGCAAGTCAGCTGCGTCACCGGACCTTTCGATCCGATCCTGATGCCGTACGACAGCGAGCAAGTCGATTACGAAGGCGAGATGGGATTCATCATCGGCAAGCGATGCCGCCGAGTTTCGCGCGAGCGCGCACATGAAGTGATCGCTGGCTATTGCGTGATCAACGACGTCAGCATCCGCGACTGGCAGTTCCGCGCGCAGACTTTCACGTTGGGGAAATCGTTCGACGGCCACGGACCGGTCGGCCCCTGGATCGTAACACCCGACGAACTGAAAGATCCGCATCAGCTTCGCATCCGCACCTGGGTCAACGGCGAGCTGCGCCAGGATTCGTCGACCGATCAGTTGATTTACGATTGCTTCGAGCAGGTCGCGGCGCTGAGCCAGGCATTCACGCTGGAGCCGGGCGATATCGTTTCAACCGGGACTCCGGCGGGAGTCGGCATGGGCTTCAAGCCGCCCAAGTATCTGAAGGTCGGCGACGTGGTGAAGATCGAGCTCGAGGGCGTGGGCGTAATCGAAAATCGCGTCGCCCCCGAGCCCGCTTAGTCGATCGGCTAGCGCAAACGCGGCATCACTTCTTTCGCGAACAGCTCCATCGAGCGGCGTGCTTTCTCTGCCGGCATTCCCGGAAGCTGCATCCACATGACCAAATGGGTCACGCGGCCGGCTTTGCTGTAGTTTGCGATATCCCGCGCGACATCATCGGGACTGCCGATCGCGATCGGCGCCTGGAAGAATGTGAGTCGCGGCGTGTTGCGCATCTGACCGGGCTTCGGAACTTCGGGGTTAGAAAATACCGCATCGCTCCAGGGCAGATCCTTGGCTTCCTTGAAGCGCCGGTTGTACGCCGCCATCGTGTAGTAAAGATGCTGCTCGGCGTCGTCCCACGCTTTTTCGCGCGTCTCGCCGACATAGACCGCGCGCAGTTGCGCGATATGATGCTTGGAAATTTCTTTCTTGTTCTCCGTCAGTGCCGCATCGTAGATCTGTTGCAGGTCGACGCCGCCGGAGCCGGCCAGATGGAACCCCATGCGCGCCGCGCGCGTGACCGACGGTTTCGCCATCGCCGCCACCCAAATCGGCGGATAAGGTTTCTGGATCGGCTTCGGCATCAGGTTGATATGCTCGAATTTGTAGTGCTGACCGTCGAACGAAAAATTCTCTTCGGTGAATGAACGGCGGATGAGCTCGAGCCCTTCCTCGAGCCGCGATGCTCGCTCGCGGCGTGATATGCGGAAACTTTCGAACTCGCTGACGACATAGCCTTGCCCCACCCCTAGATCGAGCCGACCGTGCGAAAGGATATCAACGGTAGCCGCGTCTTCGGCTACTCGCACCGGATCCTGCAGCGGCAGAATGATTATGAATGTTCCGAGACGGATGCGCCGCGTGCGCATCGCGATCGCTCCGAGAATCGGCAACAGTGAAGGAGACCACGCGTCGTCGAAGAAATGATGTTCGGAGGTCCACACGTGATCGTAGCCGAGCTGCTCTGCCAGCACCGCCTGCTCGATGTGTTCGTCGTAGATGTTTTCGATCGGGCGCTGCCATTGCGGCGGATTACGAAACGTCAGAAGTATGCCGAAATCCATGCTCAGGTAACCTCCCAAATTTGCGAAATTGGATTCGTCGAGCGAGCTCGACGCTTTATCGATGCCGATGTCGGCGTGGTAGCCGTGCTATAGCACGCGTCACGGCCGATGCCCAACCGAACCGAGCATCCGAAGGCTTTAAATCGAGCCTGCGGCTTTCGATCTAACAAGCGGATTTTTCGCTTACCAGATGTAAGATCAAAGCGAGCACGGCAAGGAGAGGTAAGCGCACGCGTGGAAAAACCTTCGTCGCAGAATCAAACGCCGATCCATCCCACGAGGCGAAGCGCATCCGGTGTGAGCGGATTTCTTCTCACCCACAAAGGCGACCTGACGCTGGCGCTCTCGGCGCTGCTCTACGTTACGAGCTGGTTCGTCCTCATCTTGACTCGATGGACACAATCGGCGGCGCTCATGCTTTCGATGGCGGAAGCCGCGCTGGTAGGCGGATTGTGCGATTACATCGCGCTCAAAATGATCTTCGAGCGGCGCTGGTATCTGCCGAATTCAGGCGTGCTGCCGCGAAATCGCGCCAAGCTGATTGAGGGAATTGCGACCACCATCGAAAATGAATGGCTCACGCCTCAGATGATCGGCCGCAAGCTGAACGAGATGGAACTGGTGGGACGACTGGGTTCGTTTCTCGAAGAGGTCAAGCTCAAGGAGCTGCTCGGACAGGCCGGGGTCGAGCGGATGCTGAGCCGTCTGGTTGATTATCTCGAGTCGCCCGAACAGCGGAGCCGACTCGAAACCATCGTGCGAAAGGCGCTGCCCAAAACGTTCACGCGCATTTACTCGGTGATGAACAAGTTCGGCGCCGATTCTTTCAGCGAGCGGATCGTGACAAATCTGCGCAGGCGATTACCTGAACTTCGCGACGATCCCGAGCTGATCGAGACTATTGAAAGCGCGGTCCACGAATTCGGTGCGCAGCTTCACGAGCCGCAGAGCTACGCGCATCAGCTCGCGCGCAGGGTGATCGACGCGATCGTAGGACGCGCGGTCGACGCAAGTCGCGGACAGATATCGCACATGGTGCGCGAGAACCTGGCGCAGCTCTCCGACGATCAGATCAGATTCCAGATAGAATCGAAGACGCGCACCCACCTGGATTGGATACGCGTCAACGGCGGCATCTTCGGCGCGTTCTTCGGATTGGTCTTCGCGCTATCGCGAATCGCGATGCGCCATGGTCCGGCGCTGGTTGCGCTACTTCACGCCGGCAGGTGACACCAAGTTCGATCGCCGCTCGTCACCTATAGCGCCGGCCGCCGATCTTTCCACTCGGAGTTGGTCTCGTAAGCGTGAGCGACGCGAAGCACGGTCGTCTCGGCAAACGGCTTACCTGCTATCTGCATCCCAATCGGAAGTCCGGCGGCAGTGAAACCGCACGGAATGCTGACGGTCGGCAGCCCGGTCAGATTGAACAGCGAGGTGAGCCTGGTGAGCGCCGCGAGAACGTTGACCGTCTTTCCATTCAACGTCGTGCTGCGCTCGCCGATCCGCGGCGCGGGAATCGTCGACGTGGGCATCACGATCACGGACACCTGACGCAGGGCTGCGGCGAGGTCACGCACGATCATGGTGCGGACGCGCTGCGCCTGTAGATATCGTCTGCCCGGAATCAGCAAGCCCATGGAGAGCAGATCGCGCAGTTCGGGGCTATACTCGCCGGGCTTGCTTCGAAAATCGCGCGCGTGCACTGAGGCGGCCTCCGACATCGCGAGCGCGACGAAAGTCGGCGGCGCGTATTTGCAGTGCGGCAGACTGACTTCCTCCACCACAGCGCCAAGGCTCGCCAGCTTCTGCACCGCCGCGATGACCGCGGAGCGAACCTCGGGATCCATCGCTTCGGCGAAATACTCCTTCGGCAGACCGATCTTGAGTCCCTTTATGTCGCTGGCGAGTTCCTCGCGATAACGCGATACGGGACGCGCGCTGCAGCCGGGATCGCGAGGGTCCGGTCCAGCCACCGCGTCCAGAATGATCGCGGCGTCCGCCACGGTCTTGGTCATCGGCCCGTTGTGATCCATCGTGAGGCTCAGCGGCAGCGTACCGAAGCGGCTAATTCTGCCAAAGGTCGGCTTCAGGCCAACGATTCCGCACAAAGACGCTGGCAGGCGAACCGACCCCCCAGCGTCAGTGCCGATGGATCCAAGACACATCGAGGCCGCAACTGCGACCGCCGAGCCCCCGCTTGATCCCCCCGGGATTCGCTCCTGGTCCCATGGATTGCGCGCGACGCCGTAAAATGGATTTGCCGTGGTGGCGCCGAAAGCAAACTCGTGCATGTTCAGGGTTCCGAGGAAAACCACCCCGGCCTTGCGCAGCCGTTCGATTACGGCCGAGTCATAATCGAGGACGTTTTTCTCCAGCAGCTTCGAACCGGCGGTGACCCGCACACCGCGCATCGCGAAAGTATCCTTGAGCGCGAGCGGAATGCCGTGCAGCGGTCCAAGATATTCTCCGCGTGCGATAGATTGCTCGGCGTGCCGCGCTTCGCTCATCGCGCTGTCGGCGAGCACGGTGATGTAACCATGCAGGCGCCTGTCGTGGCGTTCGACCTGCTCCAGGCAGGCGCGCGTTATCTCGACCGGCGAAACCGATTTTTTCCGGATTAACTCGGCGGCTTCACCGATATTGAGCGAGGCCAGCTCGGTCGCCTTCATCTATATATCCTCGACCGCAAAACGCGGAGTCAGCTCGCCTTCCTCGCCTTCGACTTCATCGAGCTTGTGAAGGTCCGCGAGGATCGCGCCCAAACCCGACGCGAGGCGATTCGCGTCCTCGTCGCCAACCGACACACCAAGTTCCGCGAGCATTTTTTTGACTTCGTTCGCGCTTATGGTCTGCATAGTTCAGTCACTAGGACACTATTGGTCGTTTGTCCACACCAGCGTGCAAAGCGACCGCAATCATCGGCGCTGAATGAAAAATTCGTCAGAGCGACGGCGCCGGGTCAGCGGCTCGCGCGGGTGCGCCGAGCCGCTGTCGCTGGTCAGGCTGTGATTTAATCAGTCAGAACTTTGACCGCAGCAGAGTTGCTACTGCGTGAAACTTATCTCCTGGTATTCTCCCTTGCACGGGCTGCCGTGACACAACATCATCACGCGTTCGGTGAGATCCATGATGATCGAGGCGTTGGTCTGAAGCTGCTCGGGCTCGGGCAGCGCTTCGTTGCGATGGCGGCAAATCGCGGCGGGATAGTTGAAATGATCTTTGAATACGTGCTGGAAAGTTTCGGGGCTGACGCGGCCTTTTTCCTGGTCCAACAACTTTCCCGAACGGCAGTAGCGCAGGATGGTGTCTGGGATGAGCTTGCGTCCCTGGTCATCCACCGCGACTCGCGACTCGAAATGATTGGTATGGCTCATCACGCCGGTGCGGCCATAGAGATAATCGCCGCCCTTGGGCGTATTCTCGAGATCGATCGCCTCGCCGTCGCCGTGGCCGATCAGGAAATTTCCGCAAGCGCCGCTCTGGTTGCTGAACACCACACCGACCGCGTCGCCCATCGATGAGGAATTCAGTATTCCGCGGCAGAGCAGATGAAACGGCACGCCGGGAGCAGTCTCCGCGCCGACCAGGAGATTGCAGCACAGGCCAACCCCGGCGCTGTTCATGCCGATCTTGCCCACGATTCCGGCTTCGGTGAAGGTGATAACGCGCGGCTTGCTCGCCTGCTCGATATCGAGCAGCACGCAGTTTTTCTGAATCTGCGGCATCCAGTCCCAGTTTTGCCCGATTAGCGTATGCTGATTGCCGACCGCTTCGGGAGTGGCCGCCAGGCTGGTGCATTCGGCCTGTATCAGTTTGACGCCTTCCTTGAACATCATTTCGGTGCGCGCGTTGATCGCGACGACGTCTTCGAGGCGGGCCTTGGCTCCTTCGGCGATACCGCGAATCTCTTCCATCAGCTCGCGATCAAAGTCTTCGATAATCGGAATGAAAGTCTTCGCCCGCGCGAAGACGGTCTCCGGATCGAGCGAAGCGTAATGTGCGAAATTCCTGTAATAGATTTTTATGTTGTCGTGAATTCGAGAGGCGAATTCGGCACCGTGCTGG
The DNA here is from genome assembly GCA_035506935.1 of Binataceae bacterium (SeqCode). GTDB lineage: Bacteria > Desulfobacterota > Binatia > Binatales > Binataceae > DATJOQ01. The sequence goes on from DATJOQ010000343.1 coordinate 9,941, forward strand.
CGGCCGATTTCGCGTGCAGTACCTTTGAGCTTCAGTCGCGGAAAGGTTTGTGTCGCCATTAGTCAGTCCTCCGGTTGGAACTATTTTTTCAATGGCATCCGATCGGTCTGTGAGTATACTTGTACAAGTCCTTCCAGTATCGCTCCAACACTTTATCGTCGGCGCAGCGCATGCATTCCGCCTCGGGATCGGAGACCGTAATCATGCCCTTCTTGATCATAGTCTCCGCATAGGGCCCGCGGTCAATCAGCTTGATCGGCCCGCGTTCGTCGGCCAGACGCCGGCGTAATTTTTCGGTCGCCGACTGATCGACCTCCAATGACGTCGGATCCATCACGACGCCATAGTCGCGACGTGCGCTCTCGAGCGAGACCAACTTGCGCTCAACGTCGAGTCGCACCGACCCTATTTCACGCTCAAGCGGATCGCCCCATCCGCCGCCGCCCGGAGTTACCAGCCGCACGATGTCACCGGCTTTGGCAGGCACCGCGTCGCGGCTGAAATATACATACTCTTCCTCGGGAGTTCCCGGGTTCCTCAGCGAATAGCCGGGCGCACCCCATTTACCGCCGTTGACGCCGAAGCAGGCGAATGCGGTGCGTTCGGTGACAGTCAGATACGAGCCATCCGCCAGGAGTTTCAATTCCTTAACGTAGCCGAGCCCCCCGCGATATTTACCCGGACCGCCTGAATCGATCGCCAAGCCCACCCGCTCGACAATTACCGGGAATCGCTGTTCGACGAATTCCGCCGGAAGATTTTTCGAGTGCGGTACCAGGTCGACCGCGTCAGTGCCGTCGGCGTAGGGGCGAGCACCGGAGCCCGCGCCGAAGATTTCACGCATCAGAAACAATTTGCCTTCGTCGCTCTGGCCATAGAAACCGTAGATCTGGATGTTCTGCATGTCGGCGACGACCTGTCCCTTGAAGGCCTTGGTCAACGCCACCGTATATGCGCTGATCATGCGCAGCATGCAGGTCATGCGGCTCACCACCGGCGCTGGAAATTCGGAGCTCAGCACCGTGCGACGCGGCACGCGGCAGCGGAAAACTTGCGTGATGCCGTCGTTGATGATGATGCCGGGGATCTGTGCTTTGAAAAACGCGCCCAGCCACTTCGAGTAATGGCGGCCGTCGAGCGACCAATTCACCGGACCCGCGGTCTGCGGACTGGTGCCGTCGAAGTCCAGGATCATCTTGTCGGCATACTTGCGAATCGTGATCCGGATCTTGACCGGCTTATCGAGAGTGAGGCCGTCGTTCTCGACGAAATCCTCGCCGACATACTCGCCGTCGGGAATCAGCGGCAGTCCTTTTTCGCGCACGACTTCGGCGCATCGATCCATGATTTCGTAGAAAGCGGCTTCGACCCTGTCGCCGCCGAAACGATCGCAAAGTTCTTTCACTCGCCGCTTGATGATCTCGTTGGCACCGACGAACGCGTCGACGTCGCCGCGGAGATCCTCAGGAAAACGGCTGTTACGCAGAATGATATCGTAGACACCGGAGCTGAGCTTGCCTTTTTCGTAGAGCTTCACCGGCGGGCAGATCGTTCCCTCCTCGAAAATGCTGGTCGAGGTATTCGGCCACGAACCTGGAACTCGCCCACCGACGTCGTTGACGTGGCCAAAGATCTGCGCGAACCCGAGCAAGCGCTCGTGCCAGAAAATCGGCGTGACGACGCAATAGTCGGGCAGATGGCCGATCGTGCCGGCGGAGCCGTAAACGTCGTTGTAGATAAAGACGTCGCCGTCGAAAATTTGATCGACGGGGAATTTCATGCGAATCGGATCGGCGGTCGCGGCCCATGACACGCGCGACACCGACAGGCAATCGAGTGAATTCAGCGAAGCGCGATAGTCGTGCTGCTCGCGCACGATAGTCGAGCGCGCGGCGCGCTCTACCGCCGCTTCGGCCTCGACAATAGACGCCTCGATACCTCCGTCAACGATATCGACGAGAATCGGATCGAGATCTTTCCTGAGCTCGCGAATCCGCTGTTCGTCCGATGCGTCCAGTTTTACTTTTCCATAGCGGAACGGGGCGTAATCCTTGAACGCGTTTTCCTCATCGGCTTTTTCGAAGTAGGTTTTGGAGAATTCCGTACTGGCCATCTCGGAGGTCACCTTAGCTGATTTTGTCCAAAGTTATGTTGCCCCATCGATCCATCTGCCCCTGCCATCCGATATCGACCACCGTGGTCGAATCGTACTGCTCGATGATCGCGGGACCTTTAATGACATTTCCCGCTTGTAGCGCTTCGCGCTTGTAGACGGGACACTCAAGCACCTTCTGCGCCTGATAGAGGTAAACCGACGCGTTCTCTTTGAAAGCGGCCTTCGGATCGGCACCGCCCTTGGGGCGCTCGGGAAGTTGCGGACGCTTGAGAACGCCGAGCCCGGTCACGCCGAGATTGACTAGTTCGATCAGTTCGATTCCCTCGTAGGAGTATCCGTACAAGTCCCTGTGGCTGGCGTGAAAAGCCGCGATCGCACCGCGCAGCCTTTCCACGAACGAGCTTTGCGATTTGCTCTCATCGAACGGTATCCGTATCTCATACGCCTGCCCGGCGTAACGCATATCGGCGAAATGCAGCAGGCGAATATTATCCCGCTCCACGTTTTCGGCATTCAGCCTCTCGCGCACGCGCTTCTCGAGCTCGCTGATGCCCCCGGCCGCCCTTTCCAGATCCAGCTGGTCCTCCCGTTGAACGTCGGTATGAACCAGGTCGATGCGCACGTCGGTCAAAAGCAGTCCGTACGCGGAGGACACTCCGGGATTGGGCGGGATGAGAATTTTCTGCATGCCCAGCCAATCGGCGAGATAACACGCGTGCAGCGGACCCGCGCCGCCGAACGGCACCAAAGCGTAATCCCGTGGATCGCGGCCACGCTTGACCGACACGGTGCGAATTCCGGCGGCGATATTCTCGATCGCCACGCGCAGAATTCCTTCGGCCGCAGCGGTCAAATCCAATCCGAGGGCGGAAGCGATCGGCGTCAGCGCCTGCACCGCCAGCTCGCGGTTGAGATTCACGCTGCCGCCAGCCAGCGACGGCGTGATACGTCCCAGCACCAGGTTGGCGTCGGTGACGGTCGGCTCTGTGCCGCCACGCCCATAGCAGGCCGGGCCGGGTGTCGAGCCAGCGCTTTGCGGTCCGACTTTCAGGCTTCGTCCTCCCGCCATCCACGCGATCGAGCCGCCCCCCGCACCTACCGTGTGGATATCGATCATCGGAGTCTTGATATCGTAGATATCGACGCGGCCTTCGGTCAGCATCCGCGGCACGCCGTTTTCGACCAGGCAGATATCGGCCGAGGTTCCGCCCATGTCGAACGTGATTACGTTCATGCATCCGCTGAGCTTGGCAAAATGGCTGGCGGCAATCACGCCGGCGGCGGGACCGGAGAGCGCGGCCGCGATCGGCAAGCGCGAAATCTCTTCCGCCTGCGCCAGGCCACCGCTCGAGCGCATGATATGGAACGGCGCGGTAATTCCGCGCGACTTCAAGTTGGCCTCGATCTTCTCGTGATAGGCCGACAGCAGCGGCATCAGCGCGGTATTCAGGCAGGTTGTGTTGGTGCGTTCGTACTCGCGATATTCGCGCAGGATCTCGGACGAGATCGAGATCCGGCACTCCGGATATACCTGCTGAATCAGTTTGCGAATTTCTTCTTCGTGCGACGGGTTGCGATACGAATGCAGCAGCGAAACTGCGATTGCCGCGATACCTTTTTCCTTGAACTCGCGGGCGATCGCGGTGACCTCGGCCGCGTCCACCGGCCGCATGGTCTCGCCGCGCACATCCATCCGCGCGCTGACTTCCCGCACCAGTTCGAGCGGCACCACGCGTGGCGGCTTGACCCACCAGGTGATGTCGCCGAACTCGCCCGGCACGGTCTGCCGCGCGCATTCGAGCGCCTCGCGATAACCACGCGTGATGATCAGCCCCATCTTCGCGTACTTGCGTTCCAGGATCGCGTTAGTAGCCACGGTGGTTCCGTGAAACACGCCCGCGATATCTTTGGCGGGTATGTTAGCCAGACCCATCACGTGCTCGACCCCGGCGATAAATCCTTCGGATGGATCGCTCGGGGTGCTGCGAACTTTCGCCAGATGCAATACGCCGCCTTCCTCTTCGAGAATGACGACATCCGTAAACGTTCCGCCGATATCAACTGCTACACGCCAGCTCATGTTTCTTTTCCCAGCAAGAAGAAAATCTCCCTTGGTATTACTCAGACCAGATATTTCTTTGGAATCTCGACGCCGACGGTGTACCAATTGTCGGGAATCATTTGATACACGTGGATTCGAGCATCAGGACAGCATGAAATGAATTGATGAGCGTCGATCTGCTTGAACTTGTACTCTTGCACCAGCCAGTCCATCATCCAGATCCACGCCTGAGTAATCGATCGCTCGAGCGGCCGGCCGTTGTTCAACTGGATAATCGAATCGGGCTTCTCCACGCGGCCATAGGGTATAGTCTTGTTCTTGACTATTTCGCAGCTCACCCTTAGCTCGCCCTTGGTCTCGACCGCGACCCCGGTCCATTCGGCGTCGCCCTGCGAGGCGTGCATGTCACCGATATAGAGCAGCGCGCCTTCGTTGAATGACGGAAGGAAGACCTTGTTACCCGCGCGCACTTCGCGCGAATCCCAATTGCCGCCGAAAGCGCCCACCGCTTGCGCGTCGTACGGGCCGACAAGCGACGACACTTCTTCAAAATCAGGTGCGGCGCCGATACATCCCATGAACGGCGACATCTGCCACGAGATGCGCTCATTGAAGAAGATCTTGCCGTCCTGGTATTTGCCGCTCGCGCCTTTTTCATATTTCAGGATACGGGTGTAAGGCCCGGCACACTCCGACCATTTCTTTGAATCCGCCAGCGGGCCAAAGCCCGGAATCACCACCGAGACGCCCTGTTCAAGCGGTTCGATTTCATGAATCGTAACCGCGATCAAATCGCCGCGCTCGGCGCCTGCGACGTATATCGGGCCGGCCAGTGGATTGAGATACGGCGGCATGCGATGCAATCCCGGCAGGATAGCGGTGGTGGGAAGATCGCTTTCCTTGCGAAGCTTCCCGCCAAACGCATCTTCAGTCTCGAGGATAAACTCCTCTCCTGGCTTGACCTCGATAACCGGTTTGAACTTGTTGCTGAAAACATAGCGGAATTTTTCAGGGTCCCGACTTACTCGCTTCATACTACTTCTCCCTGAACAGGTAGCGTCGCGATCAAGTTAATGCTGGCGAACGAATATGTAGATAAAATACTAGTCGTCTACATAATTGTCGGCGATTTGCTTATGCGTCGCGAACCATACGTCGGGCTTGCTGTGCATGTATTTGATCATGTCTTCGAACGCCTTGAGCCGCATACCGCGTCCCGAGCACTGCGGATGCTGCGCCGTGGTATACACGCCGCCAGGGATATTCTCGTACATAAAATCGAAGTGGCCGAGCCAGACTTCCTTCACTTTTTCCGGACTGGAAAGCGGCGCTTGCCCATACCATCCGTTCTTGTGATCCAGATAGTAAGACATGAACTCGTAGTGCGGAAAATCGTCCAGGTCCCACATCCATGGGATCTCGACCATCTTCGACGGTTTGCCGAAAGTGATATCGTACGGCTCTTCGAACTGGTATTTGTCGCCGATTCTCAGCCGATAGGGAATGAAATCGCTGCCTTGCAGCGAGCTATCATATAGATAGCCTTCCTCGGCCAGGATTTCCGGCATATCGGGACCGTAGTCGCCAATCGGCGAGCGGAATCCCACCGCGCGAACGCCGGTGGCTTTCTCGATCGCGTCGAGCTGCATGCGCAGGTAATCGCGTTTCTTTTCGCGCGACGTGTCAGTGCCCAGCAGACCGACTTCGGAGGGTTGATGATACATCCCGTGCGAGCCGATCTCATGGCCGCGCTCAGCGATCCATTTCATCTCCTTGGGATGATGAATTGCAGTGTGACCGGGCAGGTAGAAGGTCCCCTTGATGTCGTATTTATCGAGCACATCCAGAATTCGTCCCAGACCGTAGCGGACGCCAAACTCCCCGCGCGAGATCGGGTTCATCGTGTGAAATTTAAAACAGCCCAACCACAGGCTGGTAACGTCCACGTCGAAGGTAAAGCAAACGGCGAATTTTTTGCCATAAGGCATCTTCACTGCCATACAGCACCTCCTCGTTGGTGCGAATCAAAGATCGTCGTTCAAGAAGAACAGTGGAACAAGCGTCGGTTGCATAGTTAACTGTAATCGTTGAGGCACCACAACGCGCCAAGAATGAACGATTCGATCAGCAAATGCCATGGCGACAGTTCTAGAGCCGCTGCGTTCAATTCCCCCCTTGCGCAAATGACTCGGCGAAGGCGCTTGAGTTTCGCGCCTCGTCAAATCG
>DATJOQ010000344.1:0-3256 GCA_035506935.1 Binataceae bacterium (SeqCode)
ATCTCAAAACCGATCTGTTCCAGGCCGAAGGCATCTGACAGTCAGGCGGCGGTTTCCTACCCATTTAATGATGAAAAAACTATTGATGGCGTTTTTTTGCCTGCTCGCGCCGGCGAGCTTGGCCTCAGCCAGCGATATCGCGGGCGTTGCGTGGACCCAAAACAATCTTGCGATTCTGCGTTCGTTTACCAAGGCCGACGTCGCGAAGTTCATCAATTCCGGCCTGGTAAAAACGGTCGGCAGCTTTGACGGCACCAACAAGACCAAGACCCTGGACATCCAGGAGTTCACCTGGGCGGATTTGACCGGAACTCACCGGTATCAACTGGTGGTGGTGCTCAAATCGTTCAATAGCTACGCCTCCAATACGATGGGTATTTACCATCGCGACGCTGCAGGAAAATTAGGCGAGTGGTGGTTCCAGGGCATGGATATCCAGCTCAAAGGGTGGCCGCCGCCATCCTACATTCCCAAGGCCATCCAGGATCTGAAAGGCGACGGCAAGGAGGAGATCATCATTCCGATCGAGTTTGGGCGCTCCTCCGGTAGCGCTGCGAGATCCACCTGGCCAAGAGTCTACAAGCAGGTCAATTGGAGGTTTGTCGACGCCAGCCGCGAGGTCCCGTCTTTCTACGACAAACAGGTTCTGCCGGAATACGCGCGCGAGATCGCCGGGGCCCGCGAGCAAGTGGCGCACGCCGGTGACCGCGAAGATTCGGCTGAGGCGGAAGGAAGATTGGTCGGGCTGATCATGGCTCGCGACAAGGTCCTGCGCGTGATCGGCCGTGATCCGAAGGCGGGTGAAAAGCAGGCGCACGAATGGATCTCGGGCCCGGATGCCCATCCGCTCGAAGCTATTATGGTGTACAGGGATTTGGGTGATCACGACGCGGATATTCGCGCGGCGATGAACGAAATCCGCCACGAAGACGATGCTGCGCTCAAACAATTGGCTGCGAAAAAGGCCAAAGTCTCGAAGGAGGAGGCGCGCAAGCGGGCCGCGGCTGAAAAGAAACTCGGTATCACTGATAAAGACGTGAGCCAGTGATCTCCCTGGACGCTTGAGCTCGCGCGAGCTGAACAGCGTTGGCGGGAGAATACTTGTTTGCGAGTCAATCTCATGCGAAGGTTTCTGCTGTAATGGATCAGCGGCTCGAAACCAAGCTGGAACATCTGCGCGCGCTGTTCGTCCCGATGGAATCGGTGATCGTCGCCTTTTCCGGCGGGGTGGATTCCAGTTTCGTACTAAAAGTTGCGCACGATACCATCGGCGAGCGCGTGTTGGCGCTCACTACTACCTCGCCGACCATGCCGGCTGAGGATCTCGAATCGGCCCGTTCGATCGCGGCGCTGGTCGGCGCGCGCCACCTGGTGATCGAATCGAACGAGCTGGAGATTCCGGGATACGCGGCGAATCCGCTGAATCGATGTTACCTGTGCAAGCACAACCTCTTCAGCGTGAGCGAGGCCAAGGCCGCTGAACTGGGTATCGAGCACGTGGTCGACGGACTCAACCTCGACGACCTGCAGGACTATCGGCCTGGTATCCAGGCGGCCGCTCAGAAGGGCGTGCGCCATCCGCTGGTGGAATCCGAGCTTACCAAGTCCGAGATTCGCGAGTTGTCGCGCGTGCTCGATTTGCCGACCTGGGATCGTCCGGCCTCGCCCTGTCTATCTTCGCGCTTTCCGTATGGCACCACGATAACGGTGGAAGGGCTCGATCAGGTCTCGCGCGGCGAACAATTATTGCGCCGGCACGGCTTCAGGCTGATACGCGTGCGCTATCACGGCGAGGTCGCGCGCCTGGAACTGGGGCGCGACGAGATGCATCGGATGCTCGAGCCGGAGCTGGCCGAGTTGGTAGCGCGCGAATTTCGCGCTATCGGATTCCGCTTCGTTACGCTGGATCTGAAGGGCTACCGCTCGGGCTCGCTCAACGAGGGATTGGTCGCAACCGCCAAGTCGTAGCGGCGTCTAGTCCGGCAAGCCCGCCGCAATCACTGCTTGCGCCAGCGCCAGATCGTCCTGAGTTGTGATCTTGAAATTGCGCGAAGACCCTTCGACGATCGCGACCATTGTGCCCAATCGCTCGACCAGGTCGGCGTCGTCGGTCGCGCTGATTCCGTTTTCGACGGCCTGGCGATGGGCGCGCACGAGCAAGTCGCGCCGAAAGGCCTGCGGCGTTTGCGCGCAATAGAGCCCGAGACGCGAGGCGGTGGCGACAATCGCGTTGCCCTCGACGCGTTTGAGCGTATCGCTGACGGGAATCGCTACGATCGCGCCTGCGGCAGAATCAGCCGCGCGAATCGAGTCGCGGAAGAATCGCGCCGGCGCGAAAGGGCGGGCGGCGTCGTGAATTACGACCACGCCGTTTTCGACGCCGACCAGCTCGAGCGCGATTCGCACCGAATCCTGGCGCTCGGAACCTCCCGGGGTCAGCTTGACGGGAATCTCCAGTCCGGCGCTTCGGACGATAGCGCGAGCCTCGCTCAGCATCTGCGCGGGCAGCGCAATCACCGCTTCGGAAATATCCTCGACCGCGGCGAGCGCGCGCAGCGAGTAATCGAGCATCGGACGGCCGCCCACAGGAACGAAGGCTTTCGGCAGCTCGCATCCGAGCCTGCGGCCGCTGCCAGCCGCAACTATGATGGCCGAGGCCTTCACTTGGTCACCCGAATGTTCGGCTAATGTGAAAAGGCAGAGCCGAAGCGCTTCGGCTCTGCCCCTCGCTTGCAGCTTTGTGCGCGGACGAATTCAGTTGGCGAAAATCGTCCTGAGCTCTTCCATAATCTTTTCTTCCGGATGAGCCCTGGCGATGGAGAGTTCCTTGACCAACAGACTGCGCGCCGTGTCGAGCATCTTGCGCTCGCCGAAGGAAAGCTCTTTATCTCCCTTGAGCACCAGCAGGTCGCGAAGCACCTTGGCGATTTCCAGCGGTGAGCCGGTTTTAATCTTCTCGGTGTACTCGCGATAGCGCCGATTCCAGGTTTGACTGTCGACTTCAACTTTCTTTTGCCGCAAGATTTTGTAAATCTTGGTGACCATGTCTTTTCCGATCACGCGCCGCAATCCGACCGCGTCGACATTCTCGGTCGGAATCATGATCGTCATCTCGCTGTCGAGAATCTTGAGCATGTAAAATCTGCGCTCAGTTCCCGAGATGACTTTGGTCTTGATGTCGTCGATAACGCCGACGCCATGAGCCGGATAGACTACCTTCTCGCCTTTCTTAAATGTCAGATTCATCGAATTTGGC
>DATJOQ010000345.1:0-7033 GCA_035506935.1 Binataceae bacterium (SeqCode)
GATATCAGCATGCGCGTCGAGCCGCTCTGATGGCTGCTTTCTTACAATCCGCGACATAGCAGGCGTAACGTGGGCTAAGCGCCGGTCACTGCGACGCGAGCCAAGGTGGAATCCGGGATTCCTCGCTCGCGGACTCGCTCGGAATGACAAATTAGGCTTTCGCGCAAATCACGGGTAGCGACAACGCCCGCTCAGAAGCTCGCGTTAACACGGAATTCGTGCCGCAGCGGTTACCCCCATAGACGCTTGGTTGCGAGGTCGGCGCCTTTGCGAAGCGTCGCGAGCTTGGCCCATACGATATCTTCCGGCACCATCTCCCACGCCGCGAAGGTGCCGAAGCCGCAATCCGAGCCAGCGATCACGCGCGTGCGATCGCCGACCGCCTCCGCCACCCGGCAGATCCGATCGGCTACAACCTCGGGATGCTCGACGAAGCAGGAGGTCGAATCGATAACGCCGGGAATGATCGCCATCCCGGCTGGCGGCGGCAGCTTCTTGAATACCTTGTATTCGTGCGCATGGGCCGGATTCGCGCCCTCGACCGCCAGCGCTCCGACCTTGGCCTTGTAGATCGCGGGCAGAATGTCTTCGAGCGGAACGTCGTGCATGTGCGGTCCGTCGTAGTTTCCCCAGCAGATGTGCAGGCGCACTTTCTCGGGCGGAATGTTTTTAACCGCGCGATTCACTGCCTCGATATGCAGCTCGACTACCTTGACGAATTCGGCGACCGACTTGTCCTGGAACAGGAACGTGCGCTCCATCGCGAGGTCGGGCGCGTCGAGCTGAAGGATCAGACCGCGCGAGACGATATATTCGTACTCTTTGCGAATCTCTTCGGCGACCGCCAATACGTATTTGTCATAGGTATCGAAGTACGCGTTGAGCATCGTGGTTGCGATAATCCCCGGCGCGGCGGCGGTCATGAAGCGCTCGGCGAATTTCTGCGAACCTTTGGTCGCCCCCTCGAACATGTCGCACTCTTTGCGCACCGCGGTGAGGTCGTCGTAGCTGAGCGGTCCGATCGCTTGTGGTGCGTTGAAGACCTTGGCGCCGCCGAGCATCCCGCGCCGCTCAAGCAATTTCACGTAAGCAGGGAATTCGACCATGTCCTGAGCCGGAGGACGCTTGCTCTCGCCGCCGAAGCCCTTCATCCGCTGCGGGACGTAGGTCTGAAAACCAACGCGCGGCTGCTCGCCGTCGTTGAGGACGTCGACGCCCGCAGCGATCTGTCTTTCGACCACGTGCTTGACCGCGGCTTCGGATTCGCGCTCGAGCTCCTTGGGGTCCATCGGCTCGCCGCGTTCCTGGCGCAGCAGAAGATCGGTGAGCTTGGGATTGCGCGGCAGACTCCCGACGTGTGTGGTGAGAATTCGTTTTTCGCTGAGTTGCATAAAAGCCTCCGTGCGGCGCGCCGACCGGCTCGCGGTTGCGTACGCGCGTGACACGCGCGTACGGATCCAAAGCGATTCGCAGTCTAGCGCAGGCGGCGGGCACAATTGCAAACCGCCGCCGGCGGTTCAAATGGGAGGCTCAGGCGAGTAGCGGCCGCGATCTAGCCATGCCGATGCTTTTCCATCACCTCCATCGAGGTATGGAAATGTCCGAGTGCGGCGCCGGCGCGCAGCTCCATCGCGACGAAGATCGCCTCCGCGATTTCCTCGTCGGTGGCTTCCTGCAACTTGGCGTTTCTCGTATGCAGCGCCATGCACGCGTGGCACTGGGTCACGTAGGTGACCGCCACGGCGATTAGCTCCTTCATCTTCACGGAGAGCTTGCGCGGTTCGTAAACCGCTTGCTCAAAATCCACGAACTTCTGGAACAGCTCGGGCTGGAGCTCTCGCAATTTACGCATGCTGCGTTCGTTCACCCAATCATGCGGGTCTACCATCGTATCGCTCCTTTCTGAGAGAGGAGTCACGGCCACTCCGCTCCACATAGAGTTCTATAGTGCGGTCGAGCCACGGTCGACGATTAACATACTGCCAATCGAGGCTCCTTCCGTTGCTGCAGCTATGCGACTTCTCGCAACTGTTCGACCCCTTGAAGCAGGGCCTGCACCCCGCTCGTGTTGAACTGCAAATCCATCAGGATGTGATTCACGCCCAGTTCGGCCGCCCGCTTGGCGTCGTCCTTTATCTGCTGCATGGTGCCGGTAAAGAGCCATCCGGAGGCGTCGCGCGGCTCTTTGCTCACGGATGGAAACGTGCGCAGCACGATCTCGAGCGAATCGGGGTTGCGCCCGGCCTGCTGGGCGATTTGCTTGAGACTGGCCGATTGTTCGCGCAACCAATCCCAGTTCGGCGGCGGCGTCGGATTCCATCCCTGAAACAATCCGGTGCGCTTGAGCGCGCGCGGAGTATAGGCCGCCTGATAGATCGGCGGATGGGGTTTTTGCACCGGTTTGGGACCGATCTTGGAGGCTGGGATCGTGTAGAACTGCCCTTTGTACTCGACCGTATCCTGGGTCCAGACGGCGACCACGACCTCCAGCCACTCTTTCATCCTGGCTTCGCGATTAGCGAACGGAACATTGCAAGCGGCGGTCTCGTCGTGAGACCATCCCACGCCCAACCCACACAACAGCCGTCCCTTCGACAGCACGTCGAGCGTCGCCAGGCGCCGTGCCGCCAGCAACGGCGAATGCCAGGGCGCAACGATCACGCTGGTTCCGAGCTTGACGTTCTTGGTGATTCCGGCGACGAAAGTCAGTGTCTCGATTGGATCGAGTACCACCTGATACGGCTCCGGCAGGCTTCCATCCGGGGTGGCCGGATATTTATCAAGCGGCTTGATCGGCCACAGTATGCGGTCGAGCACCCAAACCGAGTCATACTTAAGCTTTTCGGCGAGTTCGGATGCTCGCACCAATCCGTCCGGTCCCGCTTCCTTTCCGATTTGTGGCAACGCAAAACCTAGCTTCATCTTGTTTCCTCCTTTATACGAAAGGGAAATTTTTTCGTTGGTAGCGATTAGATGCGCGTCTACAGGGCGGTCCATCCGCCGTCGACGATCAGCGCGCTTCCGGTGATAAAGCGCGATTCGTCGGAAGCGAGGAACAACGCAGCGTCGGCAATATCGTCCGGTTCGGCCTGGTAGGCGTTGTCGCGGATACGGAGCGGCGTTGCGGCCTGAAAGCTCTCGCGAATCTCCTTGATACGATGGAGCGGCGCGGACAACTCGGTCTTGGTCGAGCCTGGGCAGAGCACGTTGATATTGACGCCGCTCTTGCCGTATTCCGCCGCCAGCGCGCGGATCATGTTGATCGCCGCGGCTTTGGCGCCGCAGTAAGCGGCCAACTGCGGCAGCCCGACGGTGCCGAAGTTCGACGATATCGCGACCACTTTGCCGTAACCCGCCGGTACGAAGTAACGCAGCGCCGCGCGCACGCAGGCGAAGAGCGCGCGCACATTGATTTCGAAGCATTTGTCGAACTCGTCGATATCGACTTCGCGCGAATCACCCATAGGGCCGATCGCGCCGGCGGAACACGCCATGATGTGCAGCGCACCGAAACGCTTGACCGCGGCGTCGACCGCGCGATCGACCGCGGGGGTATCGCAGACGTCGAGCGCGGCAAATTCGGCCACGCCGCCCTGCTTTCGAATCAGCTCATGCGTCGGATCGCCGCCCTCGTAAGGATTCGGCTGGCGCGAGGCGACGATCACGCGTGCGCCCTCGCGCGCGTAGCGCAATGCGATCGCGCGTCCGATTCCCGAGGTGCCGCCGGTTACGAAGGCGACTTTGCCGGCCAGCCGACCCGACGCTGTGGGCGCGCTCATATCTTGTTCTCCTTTTTCGATTTCTCCGCCGGATACCGCGCGTAAGTCACTCCGCGATCGCCAGCGCGGAAATCTCGTGCCGAAAGCCCTCGAACCATAGCCCGGTCATCGACGGGAAGCTGAACGCCGGTGGCGCGCTCATATCGAAGAAGTCCTTCGCGACATTCATCACGATTTCCCAGTGGCGCGGATCCTTCTGAAAGGCGGTGATTTCCGCCACGTGCCCCATCGATAATCCGAAGCCGGCGAGCGTCTCGCGCATCGCTTCGAAAATGAAGCGCACCTGGCCGGCGGAATCGCCAACGAACATCGGCGAGCCGTCGGACGACGACGCTACCTGCCCCGCGACCGCAACAAACTTGCCCTCGGCTTTTTTGGCCGCCCCTGCGATCGGATAAATATCCTTCCACCAAATTGAGTCCGGCGTGCTGCCGACTCGCGCCCCGGGGCTGAGATCGCCGATCGAGGTGTACGCTCCGAGCATCTCGGTCTTCAGCAGGCCGGCGCATCCGACGTGACTTGTTACTGCGGACTGGTTCGCGTGAATCTTGCCCATGATATTGGGCATGTAAACCTGTTCCAGCGTCGCGGCGGCGCCGCGAATATCGAAATGAAACGACGTGAAGTCGAGCAGGTCGGGTGCCTTTCCGCCCGCCTGTCCCAGCACTTCCAGCATCCGGTCGTACGCGACCCGCGACTGCGCGATGTGATCCGGTGGATGCGCGAAACGGCCCTCGCGATCGGCCGCGGTCTGCCCCGCGATGAACACCAACGAGCCCTTCTTGCACGCCGCCGAAACCGGATATTTTCGCAGCCACGCCTGAGAGTCGGGCATGAAGCACTGCTTCGGTTCCTTGCCGAGATGGGCGATCGCGCGAATCATCAAGCGGGCGCCGCGATGCTGGCAGCCGACATAGGCGACCGGCGTCCATGCGGGGAAATCGTTCGGGATATATTCGCGCGCGATATCGAAAACCGGTTCGATGTCGCGCGCGTCGGTATGGAACGAAACCATCGCAACGATATCGCGCAAGCTCCCGCCGGCCTGCTTGAGGGTCGCGTCCAGACGTCGAAACAAAGTGTGCGCTTGTTGGTCGAGATCGCCGGTCACTTTGCCGCTCGAATCGAGCGCAACCTGGCCTCCGGTAAAGAGAAGATCGCCGGCTCGAACGACCGGGGATACCGGCACGCCGTCGTGCGCGGCGTCGCGACGAATTATCTTGCGAATAGAGCCTGACGATTTTTCCATCGATGCGCTCTCCTGAATGGCTGCGCGGGAGCCTGGCGGTGAACCCATGTCATACTGCCGCTAACGTGCGCTGAAACACAAATCGATGCCTCGGTGGCGGATTCATCCCCTGGAACACGTCACCAGCCGGAGAAACCGCGAGCGATCGCGGCACACGAAAATAGTCATGTGGCGTTTACATTTGAGATTGTTGAGTTATTCTTTGCATCATGCGCGAAAAAACAGAAGTCGCGGTCTTTGGCGGGGGGTGTTTCTGGTGCACCGAAGCGGTATTCGAGCGCCTGAAGGGCGTGATTTCAGTAAAGCCGGGATTCGCCGGCGGCACCACGGAGAATCCCACGTATCCGCAAGTCTGCACCGGAACCACCGGTCACGCCGAGGTTTCACGAGTCGAATATGACCCTCAGCAGATCTCCTATAACGATCTGCTTACGGTCTTTTTCGCGACCCATGATCCGACCACGTTGAATCGCCAAGGCGCAGACGTCGGCACCGAATACCGCTCGATCATTTTCTATACGGCCGAGGAGCAGAAGCGCGAAGCGGAAGCCTTCATTAGTCAGTTACAGAAATCCGATCCGACTGGACGGCCGATAGTAACTGAGGTGCGCCCGCTGACCAAGTTCTACGAAGCCGAGGACTATCATCACGAATACTATCGCAACAATCCGTACGCGCCGTACTGTCAAGTAGTGATTAGTCCAAAGATGGAAAAGCTGAACAAGAAATTCGACACGCTATTGAAAGCGTCGATGTAACTCTAACCCGCCTATTAGGTAAAGCAGGATTTAATTCTCGGAAACCGAAGGATTTCGCGAGGGCGCAGCGGGCGCATTTCCTGTCGCCGGGTTCTGTGGCGCCGGCGAGGTTTTGGCGCCATCGGTCGCGGCGTGGTCGGTTATCGGAGTAATACTAGCTGCAGTTGCAGCTTTACCAACCGCAGGTGATTTGGTTCCGTCGGTCGCCGGATGTTCAGCGACCGGAGTGATATCGGTTCGAGTCGCATCTTTAACAGTTGAAGGCGCCTTGGCTTTGGCTTCTTCCACATGAGGATGTTTCTCGACCGGAGTGACCTTGACTTTGACTACTCCCTTTTTGGTAACTCCCAGCTTCTCGGCGGCTTTTTTTGATAGATCGAGGCTGCGACCAGGAACAAAAGGCCCTCGGTCGTTGATCCGCACTTTCACCGTACGGCCGTTCTCAGGATTAGTCACTTTTACGACCGAACCGAGGGGCAGAGTTTTGGAAGCCGCAGTCATCGCATTCGGATTGTAAGGCTCGCCGCTAGCTGTTGGCTGGCCGGCTGTGGCGGTGCCCTGATAAGAAGCTTTGACTATCTTCGATGGAGCCGGCTTCGGTTTCGGAGCTTCGGCTACGGGAGGAGGCGGTGGTGGTGCCGCTGGCGGCGGAGGTGGCGGCGGCGCTTGCGTCGCGCACGCGGCTGCATAAACACAAATACCCAGCAGAAGAATTTTCTGACTCTGCAGCCGCCAATTAAGTCTCAATAGCACGTCCTCCTGCGTGTGCTACCATGAGCCATTATTCCCCCCCTTTAACCGATGATACCAACTTGAGCATCTTTTTGCTGAAAAAAATTTATCCTCAATATCTCGTTCCCAGGACTGCTATTAGCGACCGATGCGACTGTGAGTAGTCGGTCGTATGGCTTAAAAAGTCAAGCGTAGAACTCCTGCAGAATCGGCAGCGGTGCCGCTGCTGGCTGGAGCAATCGAGACCACATTGCCACTGGCGGCGGACTGAACGCTGATGCTGTAGGTCGCATTGGGCGTAAGCCCTGTCACCAGCATCAGGCCCACGCCGCTTGGCGCCGACAGCGTCGTCCCCGCGAAACCGACGTTGGTCACCGGGAAGTAAACCGCCGAGCCCGCAAAGGCCGCACCATCGAACGCTGTGCCGCTGGTGCTCTGAACGTAAGTGGCCGGGGCCATCGGAGCGCCCGGGTCCGCGCCTTGAAGTACGTTCAGGAAGCGGGTATCTGCCGGTT
>DATJOQ010000346.1:0-9674 GCA_035506935.1 Binataceae bacterium (SeqCode)
GTTGGCAATTAATTGCCGAGTCGATCTGCTCCGCTATTAAAAGTGCCTGCTTGGTCACAAACCCCTCGGCACGCAATTTATTGCGTACGCCTTATCGCGTCGAATTGCTAAGCGAGTCCCGCTGGCGTCAAAATTAAAAGGGGCCAAACAGTTTCCTGTTCGACCCCTGCGCCATCCGGGAAAAGGGGGGCAAATCCCGGTGGCAACGCTAAGTTATCAGTTTATTTGACTAAAAGCTCATCGGTAGCGATCCAGCAATTGCCTGATCTCTACTTCCCCTAAACCAAGGGATGTTTTCGAAATTAGCACAAATAATCCCAAGTGCAATAGCAATGAGTTACGGGATACAGATCTTTATCCACCGGAAAATCCCCAGCCAAAGCCTCACGTGTATGCGATATACAGAGCCTGAATCGGGCAATCACTGGTCAAGTTCGCGTCGCCGGATAGATTTAACCGCCGCCAAGCGCGGGAATGAAATGGACCTCACTGGAATCGCCCACTGCTTCCATCAATCCAGCAGAAGCGATCTCACCGTCGATCGAAACAGCGATCGATGGTTTCAGCTCGCCGTCTTCTATCACGTAGTTACGAAATCCGGGAAATTGATTTTCAATATCGCTGATTAACTGCGCGACGGTTTCGCCTCGGACAAGAATCGATTCTCGTCCGCCGGTGAGCTTGCGCATCAGCGCGGGAATGAAAACCGTCGCCATCGGAGCAAAACCCCAATCGATCACGAACCGCGATGCGGGCCGCGTCGTCTATTCGCCGCGTTCACGATCGCTTGTTCTTCATCGCCTTGAACAGACGCGGCGGCGACATCGGCAATTCGGTCATGCGCACGCCGATTGCGCGATAGATCGCGTTGGCGACGGCGGCCGGCGGAGGCACGATTGACACCTCGCCCACTCCCCGAACGCCGAGCGGATGTCCGGGATTCGGCACCTCGACTATAACCGGTTCAATCAGCGGCAGGTCGAGGCAAGTCGGCATCCGATAGTCGAGGAAGCCCGAGTTTCGCATCAGGCCGGCTTGGTCGTAGAAGTATTCCTCGTTCAGCGCCCAGCCGATTCCCTGCGCTGTGCCGCCCTGCATCTGGCCCTCGACGTAGCTCGGATGGATCGCACGTCCGGCGTCCTGCGCAATCGTCGCACGCAGGACCTGAACCTTCGCGGTTTCGGGATCGACTTCAACGTCGATGCAGCAGGCGGCGAAGGCCGCGCCCACGCCGCGCGCACTGACCGAAGCACGCCCAGTGATCGGGCCGCCGGTGCGCGGGAACTTGGCGGCGATTTCTTTTACTGTCATCGGCGGCACGCCGTTGTTCTTCGAGATCGCCTTGCCAGCCTGAAAATCGATCTCGTCGAATTTACGCTCCCACATCCGCGCGGCGCGCTCCTTGAGCTGGCGCACGGCATCTTGAGCCGCCTCGTAGACCGCCATCCCGGTGGCGAAGGTGACGCGGCTGCCGCCGGTCACGTCGGTATGGCCAACCGAATCGGTATCGCTCACCACCGCGCGAACTTCTTCGAACGACAATCCGAGGACCTCCGCCGCGATCATCGCCATCGAGGCCCGGCTACCACCGATATCCGGCGAACCGGTGACCACGCTGGCGCTGCCGTCAGTATGGATATTCACGGTGGCGGTGGATTGCATGCCGGCGTTGAACCAGAATCCGATGGCAACGCCGCGTCCGCGGTTCTTGCCGACAAGCTTCGACTTGTAATGAGGGCTGTTGGCCAGCGCCTGGCAGGTTTCGATCATGCCGATGCGCTTGAAAGGCGGCCCCGCGGGCTGAAGTGATCCTTCCTTGGCGCCGTTCATGATCCTGAATTGGAGCGGATCGATTCCGCATTTCTCCGCCAGCTCGTCGATCACGGTTTCCGAGGCGAAGGCGGCGTTGGTCGCGCCCGGCGCGCGATAGGCCGCGGTCTTGGGCTTGTTGAGCACCACGTCGTAGCCGTCGATCAGCAGATGATCGAGCACATAGGGCGCCAGGATAGTCATCGCGCCAGCCATCACGGGCGAACCCGGAAACGCACCCGCTTCATACGCCATCCAGACTTCGGCCGCCGTGAGCTTGCCCTCCTTGGTCGCTCCCATCTTGATGCGGATGTGGGAGCCGGAGGTCGGGCCGGTCGCGCGCAGAACTTCGGAGCGCGTCATGATCAGCTTGACCGGCTTGCCGGTGGCCTTCGACAGCGCAACCGAAAGCGGCTCTAGATAGACCGTGGTCTTGCCGCCGAAGCCGCCGCCGATTTCAGCCGGAACCACCTTGATATTGCCGACCGGCATGCCCAGCACGCGCGCGCTCATCGAACGCACGTCGAACGCGCCCTGGGTCGAGCAATAGATAGTGGCGTGGCCGTCGCTGTTGTAGACCCCGACCGCGTTGTGCGGCTCAATATACCCCTGGTGCACCATCGAGGTGTCGAACTCGCGCTCGACGATATAGTCAGCGGCCTTGAATCCCGCTTCCAGATCGCCGCGCTTGAATTGCACGTGACTGGCGACGTTGGTTTGCTTGTCGGGTTCTTCCTTGTTGCGCAGCTCGGGATGAAGAATCGGAGCGTCCGATCTCATCGCCTCGCGCACGTCGAGCAGCGGCGGCAACACCTCGTAATCGACCTCGATCAGCGCGAGCGCTTCCTCGGCGATATGGGGCGAGGTCGCCGCTACCGCGGCGACGGCGTGGCCATTGTAGAGCACCTTGTCGCGGGCCAGGACGTTGTGCGCGAGGTAATGCGGGTTTAGCGATATCTCGCCGATAAACTCGATCTTGCTCTCGAGTTCGGGCAGATCCTTGCCGAGAACCACCGCCTTGACGCCGGGCAGCTTGAGCGCCTTGTCAACGTTGATCGACTTGATGCGCGCGTGGGCGTGGGGACTGCGCAGGACTTTGCCGTGCAGCATCCCGGGGAAGCTGTAGTCGGCGCCGTACTTGGCGCGGCCGGTTACCTTGTCGACACCGTCGGGACGGACCGGACGGGTGCCGATGATTTTGAATTCCTGGGTAGGAGCGGTTGCCATTGGATCAAGCCTCCTGCATCACTTTCGCGGCGTCGAGTACCGCGTGAACAATTTTATCGTAACCCGTGCATCGGCACAGATTGCCGGCCAATGCGTAACGGATTTCGGCTTCGCTGGGAGTCGGGTTGCGGTCGAGCAGGGCCTTGGCCGCGACCAGGAAACCCGGAGTGCAAATTCCACATTGAAGGGCGGCGTTGTCGAGGAACTTCTGTTGCAGCGGATGAAGCTCGCTCTCCTCGGCCATGCCTTCAACCGTTACGAGGGTTTTACCCTCGGCCTCGACCCCGAGCATCAGGCACGAGCATACCACGCGCTCATCGACCAGCACGCTGCACGCGCCGCAGTCGCCGGTGAGGCATCCTTCCTTGCTGCCGGTAAGCCCCAGCACGTCGCGCAGGGTCTCGAGCAAACTCTGGCGCGGCTCACAGAGAAATTCGGTATGCTCGCCGTTGATCGTGCATTGAACGTGTTTCTTGTTTGCCATCGCTTATAGTCCAGTTGGTTTCGCGTGTCAGTTATTGCGTGCGCGTTCGGCGGCGGCTTGCAGCGCGCGTTTGGTCAGCACATCGACGATATGCCGGCGATATTCGGCGGTGCCGCGCATGTCGTCGATCGGGGTGCAGACTTCGCTTGCCAGGTCGCCGGCCTTTTCGAACGCCGCGGCGTCGAGCTCTTTGCCAACCAGCCACTCTCCCGCCTTGCGTGCGACGATTTGCGTCGGGCCGACCGCGCCCAGCGCGATTTTGGCCGCAACGCATCGATTACCTTCGAGCGTAATCGCCGCACCGACTCCCACCACCGCGATATCCATTTCGTTGCGCGGAATCAGCCGCAGATAACAATCGCTCGAATGGGGGCGCGGCGCCGCTATTCGCAGATCGACCAGCAGTTCGCCGGGCTTGAGCACGGTCTGCCCTGGTCCGGTGACGAATTCCTCAACCGGCACGTCGCGCTCGCCGCCAAGCCCGATCAGATGCGCGACCGCGCTCAACGCGATCAGCGCGGGCGTGGTATCAGCCGCGGGCGAGCCATTGCACAGATTACCGCCAACCGAAGCGCGGCTCTGAATCTGTGTCGAGCCGATCAGATGCGCGGCCTCGGTCAGACCGGGATAGTGCTTGTGCATCAGCGCGCTTTCGAAAATCTCGATGCACGCAACCGCGGCTCCCAGGCGAAGGCCGGTCTTGGGGTCGAACTTGATCTGGCGCAGCTCAGGGATGTTCTTGACGTCGACCAGCAACGACGGTTTGCGCACCCCGGCGCGCATCTGGATCAGAATATCGGTGCCGCCGCAGAGCACGCGCGCGCCGTCGCGCGGAGCGGCCAGCAGACGCACGGCGTCGGCGACGGTCGTCGGTGCTTCGTAACTGAACTCGTGCAAAATCGATTCCTCCTTGAGGGCACTCACGGCACGCGGTGATCATACAGATCTAGCGCACCGCGAGGGTGGTGGAAAAGTGGCGGCGCTATGGGCTATTCGCCCGCGACAGGCGTGCGCGCGGCCATCAGGGCGCTGATCTCTCGCGCCACCGGATCGGAGCTTTGCTGCAGCACTTCGATTACGCCCCTGCGATCGGCAGCAGAACGATTCTGATTGAGCTTGAATTTTCCTTCCAGGCGCGTGATCGGAATCTCGAAGCCGACGATCATGTCGATCATGGTTTCGGTAAAACGCTGCGGCAGATCGAATTGCCATGGATGCTCGAATCCGCTCTCGTACATCCGCACCAGATCGTCCAGCAGACGTCGCAGCGCGGCGCGCTCCTCGATCAGGCGGGGAACGCCATAGGCATGGACGGCGACATAGTTCCAGGTCGGCACCGCGGGATGCGTCGGATACCAGGACGGCGAAATATAGGTGTGCGGTCCGTGGAAGATTGCCATCACCTCGGCGTCATCTTTGAAATCGCGCCACTGCGGATTGGCGCGAGCCATGTGGCCGCGCAGCGTGCCGTGCTCGCCACGTGCCGGATCGAGCAAAATCGGCACATGGCTGGCGACAAGACTCTCGCTGTGCGTAATCAGGGTCGCGAAACTATAGTCGCGAATCACTTGATGGAGTCTTGCGGGATCGGATTCGCGGAACGCGTCGGGAATATACAATGGGTCACCTCATGGCTGGTCGATGGAATCGAGTTTAGTTATTGGCCGTGCTTTTGCCAGAGCTGACTTTGCTCAGTTACCTGACTGGAGTCTCTGCTTATAGAAGCAGAGGACGATAAAAGTCAGTTCATGACTCCCCGCGAACGCGCGACAGGAGAAAATCAAATCTATTGGTAGCGGAGCAGGCGAGTGCTACTGCGAGACCAGCATCTGCGAAGTGGCGGTGAGCGTCCAGGTGCCTGGGGTGGTGAACGGGATGGCCAGCGCGTAATTGTAGGTCACAACCACCTTCGCGTCTGTTTTTGTCGTCAGCTTGGCGTCGGCGGGCCACGTCACGGTGACGTTGCTCGTGGTCAGATTGAGGTCGGGGACGGTGTTGATCGCGATCTGCTTGACGTCGTTGTAGGGAGATGTCGACGGGCTGGGGCTGTTGGGGCCGTGCACGATCGCGTAGCGTACCGCCTCGCGTGAAGCCTCGCAGATGCTGTTGTAGGTGAACACCGCCTGAGCCCCTTGGAAAGTTGCGAAGCTCACCATGAAAAATGCCGAGGCCACCAGCGCAAATTCAGTCATCGTCGCCTGGCCAGACTGTCGGCGCCGTTCCCTGGATGACAGCCGGGCACAGTTCATTGCTGCACCTGCATGATCGCCTGGCCGGTAAGCGTGGTCGACGAGGGGATACCAGGATAGGTCACGAAAGTAGTGAAAGTCGCCCTGGTATTCACCGTGACGTAGGTGGCGCCCGGGTTATTGGTGCAATAGTTCGAAGCGCACGCCGCGACGGTAGTGGAAGTGCCGCAGGTGCATTGGCTGGCGGTGGCGCTGAGGCCGCTGATGTTGGTGCCGTCGGTGGTGGCCGCGGATTCCATCCCGGCGATATCGGCTGCGGTGACCAGGTTCTGCGATCCGTATTGCGCCCCCGCTCGCGCCGCATCGTTGACCGCGATACTCGTAAAAAACATCCGGCTGAAGTCGCTGGCGGCGAGCAGCAGCGTCATCGTGACTGCGGCGATCAGCGAGAATTCGACCACGCTCTGGCCGAGCTGGACGCGCATAGCGGATTTATTGATAGAGCGCATTTGACACGATCGGATCGCCGTTGGTTAGCGAGCTGTAGTTGTCGCCCAGGCTGGCGTTGCCGGTGAACGACACGGTATCGGCGACGATCAGCGTATAGCCGTTGCCGCTTGAGTTGCCGACGTATTGAAGCGAGGTAGTGGGGAAGTACAGCGCGCCGTCGAAGGTAGACGACGAATTGCCGACGATTACACTGCCCGCAGAACCGGTGGGAATCGAGCGGTCTTGGAAAAACAGGATTCCTTCCAAAGAGCCCGAGGTCGGCGCGCTCAGATTTAGCTGCGCGTTGCCAGTGATTCTGATCGCCCCATAGCCGCCGAGTCCGGTGGTGTTGTAGAAGGTGACGCCGCTGCCGGTTATAGTGGCGTTGCCGGTCACCTGTAAGCCGCCGCCCGCCAGGATATAGGTGCCGGGCGAGAAGGTTACGTTGGCATTGCCGGTAATCGCGATACCGCCGTAGTAAAGACCGGGCTGAAACGTAACGGTTGAATTTCCAGTGAGCGTAACGCCGCCACAGAAGGTGTAGCTGCCGGATGCGAAATTAGCAATTTTTGTGTTGCCGTTAATGAAGATGCTGTTACCGCTGCCGCCGCCGTTTTGGTACTGGCCGGGTTGGAAGTTCACCGCAGCGTTAGGACCCGAAACGTTTCCCGTAATATAAATGCCATTACCGTAGGTAACTGAACTACCGGGGGTGCCGGGCGCAAAATTCACGGCACTAGAAAAATTACCGCTCAGATTGATGCCGTAACCGGTCGAGCCGCTCACGGGATAAACACCTGGCGGCACGTTGATGGGAGTGTTGTTAACACCGCCTATGGTGAGGGCTGAGCCGGCTGTTGTGGCGGCTTGGGTGCAGGTGCCGACGGTTGGCGGGGCGAGCGAGCCCAGAGGATCTGGAGCGGGAGCGATATTAGGAATGACAGGAGGGGTAAAAGATATGTTGCCGGCCTGCGAGACCTGGCCTGCGACGCCGGTCGCCGTGCTCGTCACGGTGATATTGCCATCAGCGTAAAGGGCGGAGGAGCTATCCGAATCGTCGATCAGACCACACGAGACGTTGATGTTTACGTTGCCGACTAGTGAGATTGCCTTCGACGCGCTGGGATCGAGCGCGTAGATGCAGGCGGGACCGTTGAGACTGCCGGCGATCGCCGTGACGCTAACGTTCACCGTGCTGTAGCCGATCACACCGAGGAAAGACGTGGGCACGGCCTGCTGGATCGTCACCTGGACGCATCGCTGGGTGGAGGCGCCGGGGCAAGTAGTCACTGCGGGAACGGTAACCGTCACGCTATTCGAACCGTTGGTGTAACCGTTGAACGAGGCGACGTCCGTCGCCGCGGTCGAGTAGTTGGCGGAGTTGCTACCTTGAAGCGCGTTGGCTCCTGCGACCGCCGCAGCGTCAGCCGCAGTCTGCATCCGACGCCTGGTGGAATAGAGGAATCCGATATCGAAGGCCAACGCCACGATCGCAACCGTCGCGACGAGTGCGACTGCGACGACGCCCATAATTTGGCCGGATTCACGACGGGACAACATTTCTATTTCCCATGCTCAAATTGTGACATTACAATCTAATTGATGCAAATACCAGCTATGTAGCATTTTAAATCTTTAATAATCGCCAAATGTCAACGACATAAGCGAACTGGCGGATTTGTATTAGCTGGCCTACATCAATGATCGGGCCGGCTGATGCTATCCGCTCCGAAAAGAAGCCTCCTCACTGGTCACGCAAACTTCACATTGCAGCGAGCGTGCCGAAATCAGGCGAGGACGAAGGATGTCGCAGCTAATATTAGCGTGGCGCGGCTGACAGTTTTCCTGGCGGCAATTGGGACGTCACTGTCGCGAACGTGCTACACCCTGAGGCGGTGTGCCATTAGCGGACACCATGACGCGTCGCGCGATTATTCCTTGAAGCCGAGACCGGAAGCGAGGCGGGCGGCGGCGCGTGCCAGGATGGCGGGATGCGAGCCCATCCGCTCGAACCGCGGATCGGTGGTCTGACCCCGCACGAAGCGGACGTAGATTTGCTGGACCACGGTTGCGTTCCTCCACCAGGCCCAGCTTTGGTAGAAGGGCAGCGCCGAGATATCGCGGCCGGTCTTCCTGGCGTAGCGCTCGGCCAATTGCGCGCGAGTCAGGAATCCGGGCTTGGTGGTATGAGCGTGGCCTTCGCTCAGCTCGAGCAGTTCGGGCGGATCGTCGGGATCGCGCCAATAGCTCAGCGACAGGCCAAAGTCGATCGTCGGGTCGCCGACGGTCGCCATCTCCCAGTCGAACACGCCGGTGATGCGGCCAAAATCGGCAGCATCGAGCATGATGTTGTGCAGATAAAAATCGTTATGCAGCAGCGTCGGCGATTGTGGCGGAGGCCTATGTGCCAGAAACCATGCGCCGAGTTTGTTCATCAGCGGCAGTTCCTCGGTTTTGGCGCGCTCCCATCGTCCCATCCATCCGCTGATCTGCCGCTCGACGAAGCCCACAGGCTTGCCGATATCGGCGAGGCCGACCTTTTGGTAGTCGACCATGTGGAGATCGGCGAGCGTATCGATGAAGGCTTCCGAGACGCGGCGGAAGGTATCGGCATCGTCGCCGAGTTCGGACGGCAGCGGCTGGCGCATCTTGATCAGGATGCCGCGCCGGCGTTCCATCACGAAGAACGGTGCGCCAATGATCGAAGAGTCTTCGCATAGCAGTATCGCGCGTGGCGCCGGCGGGAAGGCCTGCCAGATGCGCGAGAGCACGCGGTACTCGCGATTCATGTCGTGCGCGCTGGGCGCGAGCGGACCGAGCGGCGGTCGTCGCATCACCAATTCCTGCTCACCGAAGCGCAATAAATACGTGAGATTGGAATGGCCGCCGCGGAACTGTTTGACCTCGAGCTGGCCCTCGGTGCCGGGAATTTTTCCGCGCAGATAATCGGCGAGGCGCGCGTGGTCGAATTCTTCTTCGGCTCTGACCTCGCCCAGTTCCGGGATTGGCTCGACTGTTTCCGTCATCGCGACTGCGGATGCTCCTTCATTTTGTTGTGTGCGCCGGGATTCCTCGCTGCGGCAGCCTGCGTCGGAATGACATTGAGTGAGCTTACCTGATTATTCGCGGCTCGGCTCACCCTTCACTTCCATTTGCGGAATTCCCGGCGTGCGATGGTCATGCGATGGACCTCGTCGGGGCCATCCACGATGCGCATCGCGCGTTGGTCGCGCCAGAAACGCGCGATCGGAAAATCGTCAGATACTCCCGCCGCGCCGTAAGTCTGAATCGCGCGATCGAGCACCGTCATCACCATATTAGCCGCCATCACCTTGATCATCGAGATTTCCTGGCGCGCTTCTTTCTTGCCCACGGTATCCATCTTCCAGGCCGCGTGCATCACCATCAGGCGCGTGGCGTCAATTTCGATGCGTGAATCGGCCACCCATTGCTGGATATTGGCCTTGTCAGCCAGA
>DATJOQ010000347.1:0-10887 GCA_035506935.1 Binataceae bacterium (SeqCode)
GCGACGTACTGCTTCGACAGTTTTGATATTCACTTCGCAAAAACTAGCCGGTTCAGACTTGACAAGAGTCGTTCCGCCGCGCCTTGATGGGCATGGGGTTTACCATGGCGCGCGTTGCGGATGCTTCGCGCAGTTTCGCGACAGGGAAGCAAGTGCGGCGCATCTTCGGAGGAGGTTATGGAGATCCCTGAGGGGCTAAAATATTCGAAAGAGCACGAGTGGGTCGCGACCGAAGATTCGGTGGCAACGATCGGTCTCACTGATTACGCGCAGGACCAATTGGGTGAAGTGGTTTCTGTAGAGCTGCCTTCGGTCGGTGACAAGGTCAGCAAAGATGATCCATTCGGTGTGGTGGAATCGGTTAAAGCGGTTTCGGACATGTATGCGCCGATCAGCGGGACCGTGACCGAGGTCAATCAGGAACTGGCAGAGAGCCCGGAGATGGTGAACGAAGATCCCTACGGCGACGGATGGCTGATCAAGATTCGCATCACCGATGTCGCCGAGCTGGATGATCTGATGGAAAACGAGGAATACCAGGAGTTGATCGCTGAGGAGAAGGAGTGAGGATTAGCTGCGCGGGGAAGCGGAGCCCTCGGGCGTCCTAACGTCGACCACCGCGAGGTGAAAACCGTGCGTCTGCGCCGGCGGCGCGATGAAGACCGCCAGGAACGAAGACGATTCGCCGGGATTCACGACAAAGGTTTTGGGCGGGTCGAGCTTGCCGAAGAACTCGAGCTCGCGGGGCGTCATCTCCGCGATCATCTTGGGTGCAATCTGGTTGCCGCAGTACACTTCCTGGCGCGCGAGCTCGCGCTGCGCCGGATCCAGGAGGCTGATAGCTATCTGGACCGCGTGCAACTGACGCTGGCCGATATTGTCCGCCGTTCCGCTGATCAGAAGGGCCACCTGGTTGTCCTTGAGCCGCTGGTAGCCGGTATGAATGTCGCGCAGCGCGACCGCAGGCGCGGGTTTGGCGAAATAATCGGCGAGTCCCGGAATGCGGCTCAGCAGATCGCGGCTGGCCGCAGCCTGGTTGCTGATCAACACGCTGGCCGCGGTGAACGACACCAGCAGCAGAGCGAACACCATCAGGAAGAAGCCGCTCGAATGAGTCGATTGGTCGTCCTCATCGGCCTCGGGCTCGCGCTGGAAGACAGGCGACTTGGTGAACGCGTCGGGAAACTGGTAGGGAATGCCGGCGGTCTCGCCGGATTGCAACGGTTCGGTGATCTCGCTCGGACCGCGCCTGAACTCATCGGCGATCGGAGGATCAAACGTTCCGACCTGCCATCGCGTTTCCTTTACGGGCTCGGTGGGCGGTTCGACCGGCTCGCTGGCAGGACCGAAATCCTCGGCGAAGTCGAAGCTCAGGTTCTCACCCGGTTTGAAATCTTCATGCTCGGCAAACGATCGCGAAAGTGGATTCGGTTCTTCCGTGCCGTGCTGCGCTTGAGCTGCGGCAGCCGGGCTTACGGGACCGGGCTTCGCCTGAGGCGAAGCAGGCGGCGAGACGCTGGGCGAAGCCGCGTACTCGGGTGCGGAACGCCTGGTCCCCAGCGGCGAGGGCGGAACGTTCCTGACGCGGCGCGGCTCGGCGCTGAAAACGTGGCCACATCGGGAGCATTTGAAGGTCGGCTTCTCCGCCGGCAGCACGCTCGGCTCGATTCGATACCGCGTGAGACAGCTGGTGCACTGGATTTCGATCATCTTGCGCCTACCTCGTCACCTCCAGTCAGCCTAACACACGATTGTCGCCGGCGCATCGAAGCTTGCGTTCATACGCGCTTCGGGATGCACGGCCCAACTCGCCGGGACCAGGACGCTTGCGTATCGCGCTGCTAAGCCGGCGCTTCGATTCGTCAGGCGGAGGCACCGAACGCGACCTGATAGTTACGGCCGAGCAGCTGGCGCGCGCCGGCCATCACGTGACCGTCTACGCCGCCGAAAAGCGTGGAGGTGAACGTCACGAAGTACGGCTCGTCCGCACCCCGCCGCTGGGCCGCGCCTTCAGGCTGTGGCGCTTTGCTCATCTTGCGCCAGCGATCGCGCGAGCGGACGGCGCCGATCTGATCGTGAGCTTCGCGCGCGCTATCGGCGCCGACGTCATCCGCTCGGGCGGCGGCGCTCACGTGAGCTACCTGGAAGCCGCGCGCAAATGGCAAAGCTCGTCGGCTGCAATAGCGATGCGGCTAAGCCCGTACCATCGGGTTCAGATGGCGATAGAACGCCGCGCCTTTGCTTCATCTCGCTTGAGACTGGTGATCGCGGTTTCAGAGGTGGTTCGCCGCGACCTGATCGAGCGCTTCAAGCTGCCGCCGACTAAAGTGGCGACACTGTACAACGGCGTGGATCTCGAGCGCTTCCGGCCACCCGCGAGCGAAGATACGAAGCGTGGGATCCGGCACGAGTTCGACATCCCGGATTCCGTGCCGCTGGTGATGTTTGTCGGCAACGGTTTCGCGCGTAAAGGATTACCCTTCATGCTCGAAGCGTGGCCGCGTCTTGAATCGAGTGCGCACCTTCTGGTCGTGGGCAACGATAACGCGCGCGCCGATTACGAAAGGCGGGTGCGCGCGCTTGGGCTCGACCGGCGCGTCCATTTCGCCGGTGCACGAAACGATGTGGCGGGCTTGTTTCACGCCGCCGACGTACTCGCCCTGCCGTCGATATTCGAGCCCTTCGGCAACGTGGTGCTGGAAGCGATGGCGAGCAGGCTCAAGGTCGTAACCAGCGCGCAGGCCGGAGTAAGCGAAGTGCTGCCCCCGGAGCTTGCGCGTTTCACGATTCGAAATCCTTGCGATTCGATCGAAATTGCCTCTCGGCTCGACGAAATTATCGACGCGCCCGCTGACCTCGGCCGCCAGGCGCGTGCCGCCGCCGGGTCTTATTCATGGGATCGCTACGGAGTGAATCTGATTCGGCTGCTCGAAGATGTCGGCTGATTGCGAGGCGTGCGCATCCGGCTCGGCGCGCGGATTGAGTGTGGTCGCAATCTGAACTACACTGTCTCTGATGCCGAAACGCGCCGTCAAGCTCGGCGCTGACGCCGTCCGTCAGTTCAAGGCGCTCAGGGCCGGCGAACGCTTGCGGCTGAAGGCAGCCATGCAGGCCTTGCTTGGCGAAGATGATGCTACCGCCGAGAGCAAAAACCGATTCCGACTGCGCCGCCCTTCCGGGCAGTTGGAGTTCGAGTTTCGAGACGGCGACCTGCGCGTTTTCTATCGCGTCGACGCTCACCAGGTCCTGATCGACGCCATCGGGCGCAAGCGAGGAAGCCAACTTTTGATCGGCAGCAAAAAGGTGACGTTATGAAAGTCGAGAACATTCGCGAAGTCAAAACGCGCTTCAGCCGCTACGTCAAGGAACTGCCTAAGAGCGGCTCGGTCCTGATCACCAAAAACGGGCGACCGTGCGCTGCACTGGTACCGGTCACCGAGGACACCGATCTCGAAGCGCTGGCGCTGGCGCAGAACAAGCGCTTCTGGAAGCTTATCGACGCCGCCGTCGCCCGCGGAGAGAAACAGGGCTATGTCGACTTAGAGGACCTTGGATAACGCTCACGTTTACTTACCTAGACGCGGCGCGCTATCACGACGGCAGAATCTGCTGATTCAACAGCCGGTCCACGTCATCCGTGATCGCGTCTATCTCGAGCACCTGCGCCTGCAGATCGAGCCGCGCGCGTTCGACCCTCGTCAGGGTTGACTCCAGCGCGCGATCGATTCGATCGTCGTCGAGACTTTCGGCGAGCTTGTCCGGGCAGCTCAGCAACTCGTCGGTGCTGGCCGCGGCCGCCTGCAGACTGCGCTGCAAAACCGACGCGCGTTGACCAAGGCGGGTCAGCCGATCGCTGCTGTTGGCCAGCAATCGGGCCGCTTCTGCCGATTGACTGATATATGAAACGTCGACGAAACGGGTGCGCAATCGCGCCATCATGGCGAGCGATCGGTCGGTGAACTTCGAAAAGGTGTTGAGCAGCTCGAGGATTTGCTGGCGCTGATGCCGTCGCTGCTGAAGTTTCCAGACTTTATCTAATTCCAGCACAAATAAGCTTACACTACTTCTTTCGACTTTAGTCAAGTAAATCCAGCTTTAACTGAATCCGGCGCGATTATAAAGCGAAAGCGTAATTAGAATTCAAACGATAAAGGGTTTTTTTCTGCCAAATCTGCATGCCGGGTGCGCCCGGAAGTCAGGAATTGCTGGCGAAGCGCGCCGACTTTAATGGCCGAAACGCGCGCCTTCGAGCATCCCTTGCGCGATCGCGAGGCGGCGCTCCTCGCGCGCGATTCGATGCGGTTGCGCGCCGATAGCGCGGGCTGCGACCAGCCTGGCGCGCGCGATGGCGCGCGCGAGTATCAGCTCGACGAGAGAGTGATGCTCGTGCAGCACGCGGCATCGGCCGCGCTCGCGAGCGATACGGATAAAGCGCTGGCGGCTGGCGCGTGCCGGATCGACCTCGTGATAAACGAGCGCATCAGGCGCGTAGCCGATCCTGAATCCAGCCCTGCGAAGCCGGGCTGACATCTCGGTTTCCTCTTCATGACCGGCTGCGCCGGGCCCCAGCCGCTCGTCGAATGGACCAACCTTGGCGAGAGCACTGGCACGAAAGGCCATGTTGGCGCCGATCACGCCGCGCACCTCGATCACGTCCTCGCCGTGATCGACGATCGGCAAGTCGAGATAGCAGGCTTCGCTACCGGGCAGCGCGCTAATCACGGTGGCCGGTAATACGCGGCCCTTCATCGCGGCGAACTCAGGGCGGTCGGTAAAGAATCGCTCGACGGCGGCGACGTAGCCGGGGGCGACGGTCAGATCATCGTCGAGGCAAGCGATAATTTCGCCGCGCGCACGCGCGATCGCGCGGTTTTGGACGCGGCACTTACCGGGTTGCGGATCGTGAATGTGAATTAACGGTCCGATGCCCTCGGGAATCAGAGTCGCTTCGCTAGTGCCATTGTCGGCGATCAAGACTTCATGGCGCGCCGGATCGATTTGCGGCTTGAGGCTCGCGAGCAAGCGCGCGAGCGAAGCCGTCCGTGCGTGAGTAGCGATGACGATCGAGATCTTCAAGCTTCGGAGAGTATACCGTGCGCCATGGCGAGCGGGATTGTCGGCTATCGATGACGGTGGCTCAAGGGGCGCGATCGTGGGTCGGGTTTTTGATTAAACGGCTTGAATTGCTCGAGGCACCCGGTTAACCCTTATAGATTGCGCGACGCGAGAGTGGCGGAACGGCAGACGCGCAAGGCTCAGGACCTTGTGAGCGAAAGCTCGTGGGGGTTCAAATCCCCCCTCTCGCACCACGTATAATTAACCGACAGGATTCCCTTGGAACTCAGCAAAACTTTCGAACCCAAGGCGGCCGAAGAGCGCTGGTATCAGCAATGGATCGAGCTCGGCTACTTCACCGCTGATCCGGCGAAACCGGGCGAGGCGTTTTCGATCGTCATCCCGCCGCCCAACGTCACCGGGCAGCTCCATCTCGGGCACGCGCTCAACGTCACCCTGCAGGACGTGATCGTGCGCACGCGGCGGATGCAGGGCCGCAACACGTTATGGGTACCGGGCACCGATCACGCCGGTATCGCGACGCAGAACGTGGTCGAGCGAGAGATCGCCAAAGAGGGCCTGAACCGCCATCAGCTCGGCCGCACCGCCTTCGAGCAGCGCGTGTGGAAATGGCGCGAAGCTTACGGCGGCAGGATCCTGCATCAGTTGCGGATGTTGGGAGCGTCGTGCGATTGGAGCCGCGAGCACTTCACGCTGGATCCGGATCTGTCGCGCGCGGTGAATGAAGTTTTCGTCCGACTCCATCGTGACGGCCTGATTTATCGCGATCGGCAACTGATCAACTGGTGTCCGCGATGCGAAACCGCGCTCTCGGATCTCGAAGTTGAGCATCGCGACACCGACGGCCATCTCTATTACATCAAGTATCCGCTGGTGGACGGCAGCGGCGCGATAACCGTCGCGACCACGCGTCCGGAGACGATGCTCGGTGATACCGCGGTCGCGGTGTCGCCCGACGATGTGCGCTATCGCGCGATGGTCGGAAAGCGCGTGCGGCTGCCGCTGATCGGACGCGAGATCGAAGTAATCGCTGACGCGGCGGTCGATTCGCAATTCGGCACCGGCGCGGTCAAGATCACGCCTGCGCACGATTTCAATGACTTCGTGATGGGACGGCGCCACGGCCTCGCCGAAATCTCGGTGATGGACACGCGCGGGCGCATGAACGCCGAGGCAGGCCCGTACCAGGGACTGAGCATAAAGGAAGCGCGCGAGGCGGTGGTTAACGATCTGAAGGCTCAAGGGCTGCTCGAAAAGATCGAACCGCACCGTCACGCGGTCGGTGCGTGCTCGCGATGCGACACCACGGTCGAGCCGCTGCTTTCGTTTCAATGGTTCGTCAAGATCGCGCCGCTGGCGGAGAAGGCGATCGCGGCGGTGCGCGACGGCCGCACGCGGTTCCATCCGAAGTTCTGGGAGAACACCTACTTCGGCTGGCTGGAGAACGTCCACGACTGGTGCATCTCGCGCCAGCTCTGGTGGGGCCATCGGATTCCGGCCTGGCGATGCTCCCGATGCGAGCATTTCACCGTCGCGGCCGAGCCGCCGTCGCGATGCGAGAAGTGCGAAGGCACCGATCTGATTCAGGAAGAGGATGTGCTCGACACCTGGTTCAGCTCGGCGCTGTGGCCATTCTCGACGCTGGGATGGCCGAACGACACCGCCGACCTCAAGCGCTACTACCCGACCAGCCTGCTGATCACCGGCTTCGACATCATCTTTTTCTGGGTCGCGCGCATGATGATGATGGGGCTGTACTGCCTGGACGACGTGCCGTTCCGCGACGTTTACATCACCCCGCTGGTGCGCGATCAGCACGGCAAAAAGATGACAAAATCGCGCGGCAACGTGGTCGATCCGCTGGTTATCATGGAGGACTACGGCACTGACGCAGTGCGTTTCACGTTGGCGCAGCTCGCGGTGCAGGGCCGCGACCTGATTCTGGCCGACGATCGGCTGGCGGCGTCGAAGGCGTTCGCCAACAAGATTTGGAACGCGGCGCGCTTCGTGATGATGAATCTGAAAGACGCGCCGCAACCGATTCCGTCGGTCAAGGCGGAGCGTTTGGGTTTGGCCGAGCGATGGATTCTCGATCGGCTGAACCACGCGGTTAAGGGCGTCACCGAAGCGATCGACGCGTATCAGTTCAACGTCGCGGCGCTCGCGATCTACCAGTTCATCTGGCACGAGTTCTGTGACTGGTATATCGAGCTTTCAAAGGAACCGCTGAAGGCGGGCGGCGAGTCGCAGGCTGCGGCGCGCTACGTGCTCGTGCGCTGCTTCGATCAACTGCTGCGTTTACTGCATCCGTTCATGCCGTTCATCTCGGAGGAAATCTGGCAGACGATTCGCCCGTATATCGATGAGCGCAATCTTCCTGCGCATGTCGCGATCGCTAAATTCCCGCAGGCGGACGCGGATCTTCTGTCAAACGAAGAACGCGTGGCGATGGATCACTGCATCGCTGCGACCGAGGCTATTAACAGCCTGCGCTCGCTGCTGGGATTCCATCCGGGGCAGCAGAGTACGGTTTTCGTCAGGCCGCTGTCGAGTGGCGGCGCGGGTGGCGATGGATCGAGCGGCGGAATGTCGACAGACAATTTCGCGGCGGAACTCGCGGCTTGGAAGCCATACGCGATGACGAGGACCAAGGCCGAGAGCCTGGAAATTCTGGCGAACGGCGCCCAGCGCCCAGCGGGTATGGTGACGACCGTACTGGAATGGGCGGAGATTTCGGTCAAAGCCGCTGAGGGGTTCGACTTCGAGAAGGCGCGCAACGCACTGCGCAAGAAGCTCGCCGAAATCAGCGCGCATCATGAGCAGCATCTGCGCCGCCTGAGTAATCCCGATTTTCAAGCCAAAGCCGCTGACGAAATGAAGCTCCAAATCGAGCAGCGCGCGGAAGAGCTGGGTGGACAGCGCAAGCTGCTCGAAGCTCAGTTGCAGCTATTGGGCGGCGCCGGCTGAAGGCATCGGCATGGAAGCGATCGCCGGCCTCAACGATTTGATCGAGCGCGCGCTGGCCGAGGACGTCGGCCACGGGGACGTCACCACCGCGGCCACGGTCACGCCGGGGCAGCGCGGGCGCGCACGCATCACGGTCAAGCAGGATCGCATGATCTTCTGCGGCGGCCCGGTGCTGGAATCAACTTTCAGATTGACTGGCGCCGAACCGAAGATCGTATCGCTCGCCGCCGAGGGTAAAGAACTTGGCCGCGGCGCGTGTGCAGCCGAAGTCGACGGCCTGCTCGAAGGATTGCTTGTCGGTGAGCGGACGGCGCTGAACTTCCTTCAGTTGATGTGCGGAATCGCGAGCGTGACTGCGGAATATGTGCGCGCGGTGGCGGGCACGCGCGCGCGGATTATCGACACCCGAAAGACCCATCCGGGACTGCGCGCAATCGAGAAATATGCGGTGCGCGCCGGCGGCGGCTTTAACCATCGCTTCGCGCTCGATAGCGGCGTCCTGATCAAGGAAAACCATATCGCCGCCGCAGGTTCCGTGCGCGAGGCGGTTACTCGCGCAAGCGCGCGGGCGCCGCATTCGCTGCGGGTCGAGATCGAATGCGAGACGCTCGAGCAGGTGCAGGAAGCGCTCGCGGCGGGCGCCAATGTAATCCTGCTCGATAACATGACCAACGATCAGATGAAGCGGGCGCGGGCGATCGCGCCGCCGCCCGTGCTGCTCGAAGTATCGGGCAACGTGACGCTCGCGACCGTGCGCGCGATCGCCGAAACCGGCGTCGACCTGATTTCAGTTGGCGCGCTGACTCATTCCGCGCCGGCCGCCGATATCAGCATGCGCGTCGAGCCGCTCTGATGGCTGCTTTCTTACAATCCGCGACATAGCAGGCGTAACGTGGGCTAAGCGCCGGTCACTGCGACGCGAGCCAAGGTGGAATCCGGGATTCCTCGCTCGAGGACTCGCTCGGAATGACAACAAGTGAGTCGCATTCTGTCATTCCGAGCGTAGCCAGGAATCCCGGTGGTTTTAACAGCGAGCTCTTGCTCTCCGTTTGCGCGATGGCGCGGGCGGCGCTAGATGCTAGGGAGGATGTCCAATCCTTATCAGAGCATCGCGCGGGGTGAACCCGGCACAATCGGATGGCGAATCCACTACTTTGAAGAACTGAGCTCGACTCAGGACCTCGCAAGCCAACTGGCAGAGCAGGGCGCCGAGCAGGGCATCGCGGTAATCGCCGAGACTCAGAGCGCGGGGCATGGACGTCTTGGCCGGCAATGGTACTCGCCGCCGGGGCTGAATCTATACGTCACGATAATCCTGCGACCGAGGCCCGCACTTAGCGCGCTCGGAAGTTTGAACCTGATGGCGGGTGTAGCCGCGGCCGAAGCGATCGAAAGCGTTGCGCCGGGAATCGTCGCGCTCAAGTGGCCCAACGACGTGTGGCTCAGGCGCAAGAAGACCGGCGGAATTCTGGCCAAGGCGCTCAGTGACGGAAGTCAGATCTCCTGCGTGCTGCTGGGGATGGGCCTCAACCTGAATCTGCGAAGCAAAGACATTCCGGACGACCTGCAGCGGATCGCAACTTCGGTGCAGATCGAAACCGGCGTCGAATGCGATCGGAGCGCGGTTGCGGCGGTGCTTTTTTCTCGACTCGACACTCGCTATACGGAAATGCAGAAGCATGGCTTCGCCTCGATCCGGCCATTGTGGGAGCGCTACTCGGCGCTGGCCGGCAAGGAGGTAACGGTTACCGACCACGGCAAACCGCTAAGCGGCGTGGTCAAGGGTATCGACGACGAGGGCGCGCTGATTCTCGAAACCAAGGCGGGAACGGCACGCGTATTGTCGGGCGACGTGAGCGTGGTGGGAGCTTACGACTGAACTGGTTCGCCTCGCGGCGAGTATCTCGCGCCTAAGCGGCGAGGGTTTCGCTCGCGCGACAAAAAGCTCCGCCGCGTTCTATGAGGAATAGAATATCGGTCGAGAGGTAATCAGTTATGGCTGTAGAGGAAATCGGGCGCCTGAGAAACGTCGCAATCGTAGGGCAGGGCGGAACCGGCAAGACCCAGCTCGCGGACGCTATCCTGTTCACCGCCGGAGCCACCACTCGCCTGGGACGGCCCGACGACGGCACCGCACTGATGGACTTCGAGCCCGAAGAGCTCACGCGCAAGGTTTCGATCAGCTCGGCGTTCCATCATTTCAACTGGAAGCGCACCGAGGTGATCGTTTCTGACACGCCGGGTTATTCGGCCTTTCTGCCCGACAGCTTCACTACGATGCGCGTGGTGGACGCCTTGATCTTCGTGGTCAGCCCCGGCGGCGATCTCAAGGTCGAATCGGAAAAATTGTGGGATCTCGCCAATGAGCTTGGGCTGCCGCGCATAGCTTTTGTGTCGCGCCTCGATCGCGAACGCACGAAGTTCGAATCCGCGATGGCCGATTTGGAAAAGGCGCTCGAAGCCAAGCCGGCTCCGCTCACGCTGCCGATCGGTGAGGAGACCGCGTTTTCGGGCGTTATCGATCTGCTCAACATGAAGGCGCTGGTTTACGCCGACAACACCGGCAAGGCGCGCGAAGAAGAGCTTAGCGGAGATCTAAAGAAACGCGCGGAGGAGGGCCGCAACAAACTCTGCGAGGTGGTGGCGGAATCGGACGACACGCTGCTGGAGAAATATCTGGAGCAGGGGACACTCGACAATGGCGAGTTGCGCGCGGCGCTGAAGGCGGCGGTCGCGGCGAACAAAGTTACGCCGGTGCTGTGCGGTTCGGGGACCAAGAATATCGGGACGGGGCCACTGATGGACGCGATCGTCGAGCTGCTGCCGTCGCCGGCCGAACGCCCG
>DATJOQ010000348.1:0-5289 GCA_035506935.1 Binataceae bacterium (SeqCode)
CGCTTCAAGGAGGCCGTGTCAAACCTGGGCCTCGATCAAGCAAACCTAAAGAAGCGCGCAGATATAGAGAGGCGCCTTTATGCCGCGAAAAAGTCTTACGACGCTGCTGCTGAACTGGCGACTAAGGCTGCCTCAGCACAGGAGAAGGCTCGTGAACTCTTCGCTAAACGGCTAGAATGCTATGGCCGAAGTTTTAACTTGTTGAACGAGCACGTCGCGGTATTGAGAGACTTGTACGCCCCGCTCGAAGAGCAACTCGCTTCGGATGAAAGACTTCGAAAGCTGCGTCTGTACGTCGCCCGAGTTGTCGATACAGATTCCTGGGCAAGGGTCGGGGAGCGTCTTTTCGATTTGAGGGGTGGTCCGTTCGCGGGCGTTGGCGAGCTCCAGCGCGCTGCCGGAACAGCGCTCCGAAGCGCATGGGAATGCGGAACACCTGAGGACGTTAAAGAGGCGATGAGCGCGTTTGCGACGACAGTCGCGAAGCAGAAGCGCGCGCAGGATGTTACGCCCGCCCAGGTCGGAGCCTGGCTATTTTCAACCGACCACATCAGTGTGCGCTACGGTCTCGAGTACGACGGCGTAAGTCTCAGTCGCCTTTCACCTGGAACAAAGGGCGTCGTCTTGCTAACCTTGTACCTGGCCCTGGACCAATGGGATCAGCGACCAATTTTGATCGATCAACCTGAGGAAAATCTGGACCCCAGATCGATCTACGATGACCTCGTTCCATTCTTTCGCGAAGCGTCGACGCGGAGACAGGTGATCATCGTGACACACAACGCAAACCTGGTTGTGAACGGTGACTCGGACCAGATTATAATCGCCGAAGCAGAACGAGTTAATCCCGGCGAACTGCCAGTGTTTCGCTATCGAGGTGGTGGGCTGGATGACCGTGAGATTCGACATGAAGTTTGCGCACTTCTTGAAGGTGGGTTCGAAGCGTTTGAAAAGCGGCGCAAAAGGTACGGCCATCGCGCCTAGATCTCAGAAAAGAGTCCTCGGGCGCGACTTCATCGTGGACGGGTGCCCTTTATCCAATGTCGGGCCCCTACCCGCTCGCTGCGGCTCCCCACCGTTTCCCTTGGATACAGACCTAACCGGGCCGCGGAGAAGGACTGCCTTCATGGAATCAGGGCTCGAACGGCGAATGTATACCCCGTGTATGCGCGCTCATTCGACGACCCGCACCAAACAGCGCCTGGATTATCTGCCGCGCAAGCGGCCGTCATTTGCGCGGCGCAGGGTGGCGACGCCGACGCATTCGCTGAGCTCTTCCGCATTTTCAGACCGCGCATTTTCCGAATCGCCCGCCAATATTTTGTGCCCGGTTGGGAGCGTGATGATTTGCTTCAGGAAGGGACGATTGGCTTCTACAAGGCGATTCGTGACTACAAGAATGGACTTGGGTCGTTCAGCGCATTCGTCGATCTTTGCGTGCGACGACAAGTGATAACGTTTATCAAGACCGCCACCCGCCAGAAACATGCACTACTAAACCACGCGCTTTCCCTAGATGCACCGGCCTTTGCAGACTCTGACGCGCTCAGAGTAGCGTGCTTGCGCGGCCACGACGGGGCTTCCCCACGCCACCACGAGGATAGTGTTGAGTTTCTGAACGCCTTATGGCACCGATGTTCTGAACTTGAGCGCGGAGTTCTTAGTATGTATTCGAATGACTACAGCTTTCTCGAGATGGCCTGGGAACTTGGCGTTAAACTAAAGGCGATCGACAGCGCGGTCTGGCGCGTTAAGACGAAGGCAAGGAAACTGCTCGCCGAAAGGCCTTCGCTACTTCCCGTTAAGGTTGAGGTTCGCGAGCACATACGAATCAAGAAGACGCACGCAGCCGAATCTCCTTAAGCCTTCAGAGGATGCTGACGCGCTAGTTCTCAAAGCCGCAAGCCATAAAATTAGCGCGAGCACACTTTTGGCTGCGTTGTACGCAACCTTGTGCGAGACGCCTCTTGCACGTTCGCTTAGCGATAAAGTGGTTCACGGACGCATGGTGAGTCCGGGCGCTGCGGTCGTCCGTTGCTGCTGTAGCAGATCTTCGAGGAACTCCGACGAGGGATCCACGCCGGAGAGGAGCAGGTGGTCCCGGGCACGTGTACACGCGACGTAGAGCAAATGGCGTTCGCTCGCGTAGACCTCTTCCAGGTCTGCTTCATCGCCGATTGATTCGATGCGCTCTTGGAGCGGAACGACTTCGTCATCGCACGCCATTACGGCAACGGTCCGGAATTCCAATCCCTTCGCAAGGGGCATCGGACAAATCGAGGCATATCCGCTCGTCGTTTCCACAGCATCATCCAGCACCTTGAACGGAACTCCCACCGCTTCGATTGCCAATCGTGCTCGATCGATCTGCGCATCCGAGCGAACGATGACGGCGATCTCATGGGGCAAGACGCCTTCTGCAATTCTCGCGCATAGCCACTCACGCACGGCATTCTCCTCGCCACGTTCCGTCTCAAACGTTCGAATCTCCGGCATAGGGCCGTTGAACGTCGATATGGTGCCATCGCGCCGTTCGGAGTTCCCGTCCACGTCCGACAACTCTGGGCCGAGTAAACGGTCGGCACTGTTACGGATTTGGTGCGACGTGCGGTAGTTGACCCTCAGCGTGAACGAGCGTCCGCGAACGTCGACGCCGAGCGCCTTCCAAGAGAAGGGCTGCTGGAAGATGCGTTGGCCGAGATCGCCGGCAAAGAAGAGCGCGTTTGGCCGCTGCCCGGCCAACGCCGCGAGGAAGCGTAACTGAGCGATGCTAACGTCTTGGGCCTCGTCGACGACCACAAAGTCGAACGGCGGCCGCGCTGCACCGGCGAGCGCCGACGCCAATCGCTGGAAAAGCCCCGGCCACGTTAGAAGACCGCGCTCCCGAAGCCCCTCCCGAACGTGTTCGAAGACCGCCCATAGCGACTGGCGCTGCTTCTCCTGAAGTCGCGTCTTGCGCCCGAGGCGCGTAACGTCGCGATAGGCCTCCCACGAATCCAACTGCCAGGCGTCGACGACTTGATCCCATTCGCTTTCAAGAAATTGAAGCGAAAAACGCGACTGGCCTTCCTCAACAGCCGCGGCACTTAGGAGCGCTCGGACAGCTTCGCTCGAAGCGAGTTTCGGGCTGGCAACGTTGCGCTCGTAAAGGCGCCGGCCGATAGCATTCATCGAGTGCACTTCGATCCGCTCGCCCAACGACGGCTCGTTGCTGATGAGGCGACGCAACTTCGTTCGCAACGCATTCGCCAATGTATCTGAAAAGGTGGCAAGGAGCACCCGCGACTCCGCGTTTTGACGCGCAAGAAACACCGCGCGATGGAGCGCTACGATTGTTTTACCCGTTCCTGCTGAACCTGCGACCCGCGCCGGGCCGTGGTAATCACGCTCGACCAGCGCGCGCTGCTCCGGGTGGAGAAACACGGTCCACTTTTCCCACGGAAAGGCAAGTGCCCGCTCAAGCTCTTCTGCGTTATGCATGGCGCGGAAGCGGCGCTGTGCGTCCGGATGCTCGAACGGATTGGCGCCGGCGCTCGTGGGTTTCTGCGGTGTCGGGTTGCCGCCCGTCGCAATCTCAAGAAGCGCCTCGGCTGCTTCCGGTGGCAGATGGTCCGCTAAGTCGAGAATCGTGTCTTCGGTAGCATCCCGAACGTCGCCGAGCCAATCGGACGGAACGCCGAACGCTAGGATATCCGCATCCGCGAAGTGTGCGAAAAGCTTTGATTTTGGTGGGGCCGGCCGTTCTTCCTCAACATACTTCGGGACGACAATCTCACGGACAGTCTCTCGAATCTCCACGAGCTGCGCAGCGCCAGTTGTCGGATGCACGTCGAGCCTGCGCCGCGTGGCCCAGTCGTAGGCGTCATCATGGTGACCAACGTAACAGACGACGAGTTCCTCGCCATCCTTATGGACGATCAAGCGGAGATCGAGGCTGCCGCGAATCGACCAAAAACGTTGATCCTTCGCGCGTTCGATTCGATGAAACTGAAGGCTTGGGTGTGCAGGATTGGTTTGGAGGTCAAAGGTAGCGGTCTTTGCCACCTTTTGCTCCTCCGATGTGAGTTTAGCTAGGCTGTCGGTGAATGTGTCGGCGATAAAAAACTTCATTTATCGATTCGGAACACTTTCATCACCTCATCGCCGAGATGATTGATTACTTTCACCGCAATGCGCCCCGACTTAGGCTTGGGGAATGGCCGAGATATGTCGCTGTTAAGCGAAGCCCATGCCTCCGCGTCGATCTCGGCTTTCAGCGTTGTCTTGAGCGACCCGTAAGGGTCGTTGGCACCAAGAAAGTACGCATGCCGTACGAAGAAGCTTTCCTCGTTGTAGTCCGTGTCGATGAACCAGCATGCAATTCCATCTGCGCCGTCGCTGCGTACTTCACCGGTGTTCGGGTGAAAAACATCGACGCCGTTGATCTTCACACGTATCTTGTCTTCCGGCACTTTAATCAGATCAATATCCGGCTCGCCGAAGATAACAAAGAGATTCCCCTTGCCGGTATTCTTCAGATCGTCGGCCATGTGCAGATCAGCGTTCATCCGCGCTTTTAGTACGCGCAGGCTGCCGAGGCGGTCGAACTCCGTCGCGTACGCTTCGTAGCTAAACGCGCAGGTGATAAGGACATCGAAGCCAGCATCAGCGGCTTCGCGCGCCGCCTGCACAAGATCGGGCCGCGTAACCGTTCCGAACTCAGGCCCGATGAAGATCGCTGCGCGCCGCTCAGTGCCAGAATCGAGATTACCCTCGATGTAGCGCCCGTCAGCGCAGATCATTTCACCCGGCCAAGGCGTAAGCGCAGTGAATGTGATCTTATCGTCCTTATGGGCCTGCTGGACCCCAGCTGTCTTGAGGTTTTCAAGGATCATCTGCGCGAACGTTTGCTCTGCGTTCTGCTCCCGCGGATTTGCGTCGAATGGATCAATCAGTTCATCGTTCTCGTCGACACCGAGAACACGATGGGGGCTGAGGCTCTCGACGGTAAACGGACCCGCAACGCGAACAGTTTTCTTATCCTCGTACGGTTTGTCATAGAGATACTCGAACTCAGCATGCGCCGCGATCGACGCATCGATCTCCCGTTGTCGGGCAACGCGCGCCTGCCACCAGGCAGCGTGGGCGGTGGCCGCAGTTTCGGGCCAGCTAGGTAGAGCAGCGCGCGGTATGTCCCACTCGTTCCAGTTCTGACTA
The DNA here is from genome assembly GCA_035506935.1 of Binataceae bacterium (SeqCode). Taxonomy (GTDB): domain Bacteria; phylum Desulfobacterota; class Binatia; order Binatales; family Binataceae; genus DATJOQ01. The sequence continues at coordinate 5,197 of DATJOQ010000348.1, forward strand.
AGCGCCTCGTTCAGCGACGCACGCATCGGTTCGAGCTTCTTTTCCCATTTCTCCCATATGACGTCGATTTCGCCGTTATTGGCGATTGATTTA
>DATJOQ010000349.1:0-5512 GCA_035506935.1 Binataceae bacterium (SeqCode)
TGCATCAGCTCAGTCTGGAAGTTGCCGACCCGCTCCTGCCTGATTCGCACGTTGTAAGCCAGATACGAGCGCCCGCTGATATCCACCACCGCTGTGCACAGCGCCTCGTCGAGCGGCACCGTCGCGCTGCCAAAACGTCTGATCCCCGAGCGATCGCCGAGCGCCTGCTTGAACGCGCGTCCCAACACGATCCCGACGTCTTCCACCGTATGATGGTCATCAATCTCGATGTCGCCGCTCGCGCGAATCGTCAGATCGAAAAACCCGTGGCGCGCAAAGCTTTGCAGCATGTGATCGAGGAACGGAACTCCGGTCGCAATCTCGCCGCGGCCGCCGCCGTCGAGACCGAGCCCGATCGCAACCGAGGTCTCGCGCGTCTTGCGCTCGACCGCCGCCTGGCGCGGCGGCGCTTTCGAAGCGCTGGCGACCTCGGTCGTGCGCGGCGTTCCGTTACCGCTCACACCCCGTCTGCCCCGCGCTACGGGAGCGTCCGATTTCGCCTTGTGCGCGTCTCGATCAGTTTGATTCCTTGCCACCCCGAGAAATCCTCCTCCGCTGCCGTCCGCCGTTGCTTTGACCAAGCCTAAGCTCGATCGCGCGCGCGTGCCCCTCGAAACCCTCCATCCTGGCCAGCCGCGCAACCGACGGCCCCAGCCGGCGGACCGCGTCGGTCGTAGCCTGAATTATACTGCTTCGCTTGACAAAATCGTAGGCACCCAGCGGCGACGAAAACCGCGCCGCGCCGCCGGTCGGCAGCACGTGATTCGGCCCCGCGACGTAGTCGCCCAGCGGGGCCGGGCTCATCCCGCCCAGGAACACCGCTCCCGCCGATTTGACCGCGCCGAGCCAGCGCGCGGGATTTTTGATTTCCAACTCCAGATGCTCGGGGGCGATCCGATTCGCGATCGCGAACGCTTCGTTCAGATCCCGCACAACCACCAATCCACCGCGCTTGGTCAGCACGCCTCGAACCGCCTCCGCACGCGGCAAATCACTGAGCGCACGATCGAGCGCCGCCCCCACCGCCTGCGCCAGCCTCGTCGACGGCGTCAGCAATACCGCGGCTTCGTCCCCCGATCCATGCTCGGCCTGCGCGATCAGATCCGCCGCCACCCAATCCGCGTTTGCATGATCATCCGCGATAACCACCACCTCACTCGGCCCCGCCACCTTGTCGATATCGACCACGCCGTAGACCATGCGCTTGGCCGTCTGCACGTAGGCGTTGCCTGGCCCGACGATTTTATCGACCGGCCTGATACTCTCGGTCCCGTACGCGAGTGCGGCCACCGCCTGCGCCCCACCGATTCGATAGACTTCATCCACTCCCGCAATCGCCGCCGCCGCCAGCACCGCGCCGCGCTCGCCGTCAGCCGACCCGGGCGAAACCATCACCACTTCGCGCACCCCCGCGACCCGCGCCGGTATCGCGTTCATCAGCACCGTCGACGGATAGGCTCCTTGACCGCCGGGAACGTAAATTCCCACGCGCTCCAGCGGCCGCACCACCTGCCCAAGTCGGACGCCGATCCGGTCGCGATAGCTGAAGGACCGTTCCATGGTCTTCAGATGGAAATCGCGAATCCGCCGCGCCGCCAGTTCGAGCCCGCGCCGCTCCTCAGGCTTGAGCGCCGCGCGAGCCGCCTTGAGTTCGGCCGCGCTCACGCGAAGCTTGCCCACACTCAGCTTGATTCGATCGAAGCGTTCGGTGAATTCGATAACCGCTCGGTCGCCCCGCTCCTTCACCGCCTTGACGATAGCCCCAGCCGCGGCTTCGGCGCCGGATTCCTCGGCGCTGCCGCGTTCGCACAGAGACTTCAACCACAACTTGAAGTTTGGCGAGCCGCTGCGTACAATCTCGGGGTTCATGCCGCGTTCGATTCCTTGACCCGCTCGATCCGCGCGCCCAGGGAAGCCAGCTTGCGGTCAAGTTCCTCGTAGCCGCGATCGAGATGGTACACGCGGCTGATCTCGGTGGTGTTTTCGGCCGCCAATCCCGCGATCACCAGGCTCATGCTCGCACGCAAATCCGTCGCCATCACCGGCGCTCCGCTGAGTTTGGCCACGCCGTGAATCACCGCAGTCGGACCTTTCATCGCGATATCCGCGCCCATCCGGACCAGTTCCTGTGCGTGCATGAAGCGATTCTCGAAGATTGTCTCCGTGATCACCGAGGTCCCTTGCGAGATCGTCAGCAACGCCATCATCTGTGCCTGCAGATCGGTCGGAAAGCCCGGATAGGGCAGCGTCCTCAATTCGACCGCACGCAGCGCGCCCTCGCGCGACACTCGAAGACCGTCGAGAGTCGGCTCAACTTCCGCGCCGACTTCCTCGAGCTTCGCGCTCACCGCCTTCAATTGCTCGACCGGCGCTCCGCGAATCAGCAAATCGCCGCCGGTAACCGCCGCCGCGACCATCAATGACCCCGCTTCGATTCGATCGAAAACAACCGTATGCTCCGTGCCGTGCAGCCGCTCGACGCCCTCGATCTCGAGCACGTGCGTCCCCGCACCCGTGATCCGCGCCCCCATCGCGTTCAGCATCGACGCCAGATCCTGCACCTCGGGCTCCCGCGCAGCATTTTCGATCAGCGTATGGCCCCGCGCCAGCACCGCCGCCATCATTATATTCTCGGTCGCTCCCACCGACGGCGTATCCAGCCACAGCCGCGCGCCGACGAGCCGCTCCGCTCGCGCCTCGACATAGCCGTGACGAAGCTGGATCCGCGCGCCCAGCGCACGTATTCCGCTGATATGCAGATTCACCGGACGCGCCCCGATCGCGCATCCGCCCGGCGTCGATACTCGCGCCCGTCCGGTGCGCGCGATCAGCGGCCCCAGCACCACGAACGAAGCGCGCATGGTCTTGACCAGCTCGTACGGCGCCTCATGCGATAACACTTGCGCGCTGTGAAGCTCGATCGCGTGCTGGTCGATCCAGCGGCTCTCGACTCCGAGGCGCGCCAGCAGCTCGAGCGACGTATTCACGTCGCGCAGCCGTGGCACGTTGCGGATAACCACCGGCTCGTCAGTCAGCAACGACGCCATCAGGATCGGCAGCGCAGCGTTCTTGCTGCCGCTCAAGGCCACCTCGCCTCTCAGCGGGGCGCCGCCATGGATAACTATTTTGTCCATGCGATCTAGGGTGAGGTTCTAAGCGATTCGCGCACGCACCATGCGATTACATCCGGCCAGATCATTGATCACCGCGGTTTCGACGCATCCCGCCAATCGGCACAGCCGAACCACCGAGTCTGCCTGACGTTCCCCGATTTCTACCATCAGCTCGCCACCCGGTTTGAGAAACTCCCGAACGCCGGCGCAAATCTTTCGATAAAAATCCAGCCCGTCGGCGCCGCCTGCCAGCGCGAGACGCGGTTCGAATTTCGCGACCTCGGGCTGCAAACCATTGAGCTCGCCATCTTCGATATACGGCGGATTCGAAACCACCAAATCGAAGCGATAGCTCGACGTCGCGATCGCCTCCCAGCAATCTCCCTGGCGAAACTCAATAACATCGTACGTTCCGAGACGCTTCGCGTTGCGCTGCGCCATCTCCAGCGCGCGCTCCGATATGTCAGCAGCGACAACCTGCGCATGCGGCAAGTTCGCCGCAAGCGCGATCGCTATCGCTCCCGATCCCGTGCCGAGATCGAGTACCGCGCCTCGCGGCCGCTCCGCCATCATTTCCAACGCCGCAGCGACCAGAACTTCGGTTTCTGGACGCGGGATCAGAACCGCAGGATTTACTTCAAGGTCGAGCGAAAAGAATTCCCTCCGCCCTGCAATATACGCGAGCGGCTCACGCCCCGCGCGCCGCGCGACGAGCTCCTGATAGCGACTCAGCACGTCCTGCGTAAATTCGACCGCGCCAGTCATCACCTGGATGCGTTCGAGGCCCGACGCAACCGCCATCAGCAGCTCAGCGTCCAGCCGCGCGCTCTCGATTCCGGCGTCGGCGAGCGCTTTGGCTGCGCGCTCCAGTATATCGCCGACCGCCCTCGTCGAGCTTTGTGACAGTTCCGCTTTCATCGATTCAGCGCAAGCCGCGTACGAGAGCTTAGCGCGTGCGACAGGTTAGAACGATACGCTGCGTCAATTCTCCGCCGGAGCCGGTGCACCCAGCGCCTCGGCCTGCTCGCGCGTCGCTAGCGCGTCGATTATCGGATCGAGAGCGCCGTCGAGCACGCGCTCCAACTGATGGAGCGTCAGGTTCACGCGATGATCGGTTACGCGCGACTGCGGGAAATTGTACGTCCGAATCCGCTCCGAGCGGTCCCCGCTTCCCACCATCGATCGGCGGCTCTCCGCGATCTTGGCGTCCTGCTCTTCGTGCGCACGCTCCAGCAGCCGCGCACGCAGCACCTTGAGCGCGCGTGCCTTGTTCTTATGCTGCGACTTCTCATCGCGGCACACGATCACCATCCCCGTCGGAATATGAGTGATCCGCACCGCCGAGTCGGTGGTGTTTACGCTCTGTCCACCCGGACCCGACGCTCGCATCACGTCGATACGCAGGTCCTTCTCTTCGTTGATATTGACCTCGACTTCGTCCGCTTCCGGCAGCACCGCCACCGTCACCGCCGACGTGTGAATCCGCCCCGACGCTTCGGTTGCCGGTACGCGCTGCACACGATGTACCCCGCCTTCGAACTTGAGCCGGCTGTATGCGCCCCGCCCGTTGATCGACGCGATCGCTTCCTTGAGCCCGCCCAACCCGGTGCTGCTCAAGCTCAGCGGCTCAACCTTCCATCCGTGATTTTCCGCGTAACGCGTGTACATCCGGAACAGATCGTTGGCGAACAACGACGCCTCTTCGCCGCCGGTGCCGGCACGAATCTCGAGGATTACGTTCTTGTCGTCGTTCGGATCGCGCGGCGCAAGCAGCCGCCTGAGTTCTGTTTCGAGGTCGGTTTGTTTCTGACGCAGCGCCGGAAGCTCCTCCTTGGCGAGTTCGCGCAACTCCTCGTCGTTGCTTTCCAGCACCGCCTTGTGCTGCGCGAGTTCGTCGAGCGCGCGCCGATAGTCCCGGATGCGGTCGACCACTTCCTGGAGCTGCGCGCGTTCCTTCGCCAGCTTGGCGTATTCCCGGGTATTGCCGAATACCGCAGGATCGCCGAGCTGGCGCTCGACTTCCGCGAACCGCTCCTCGATCCCTTTGAGCTTGTCGAGCATACTAAGCGGCTTGCGCGCGCGGCACTTTCGTCACCGTAGCGATTCGGCCCACCAGCCACTGTAATAGCTGCGCGGCGAGCCAGCGCAAGGTTGCGCTGTCGCTATTTCATGCCGTATTTGCGCTTGAAGCGTTCCACCCGGCCGGCGGTATCGACCAGGCGTTGCTGGCCGGTGTAAAACGGATGACACCGGGAGCACACCTCAACGTGCAATGCAGGAACCGTAGCGCGAGTCTCGAAGGTGTTGCCGCAAGCGCAGGTAACCACGCAGCGGCGATATTGCGGATGAATCTGGGCTTTCATTGGATTTACTATCGTTCCGTCGCAATCTAATCACGC
>DATJOQ010000350.1:0-6032 GCA_035506935.1 Binataceae bacterium (SeqCode)
GCTCGCCGGTATCGCAAAACACCGTCGCGACAATCTTGCCGGGGCCGAGTCGCCGAGCTACTTCGAGCGCGCCCCAGCAATTCGCGCCTGACGAAATTCCCACCAGCATAGCTTCTTCACGCGCCAGGCGCCGTGCGAAAGTGAACGCTCGTTCGTCGGTCACCGTCAGAACTTCATCCACGATCGAGCGGTCCAGCACGCCCGGCACAAAACCGGCGCCTATTCCCTGAATCTTATGAAAGCCTGGCTCGCCACCCGAAATCACCGCCGAATTTTTGGGCTCCAGCGCGACGATCAGCACGCGATTCTTCACATTCTCGCGCAAATAGCGGCCCACGCCCGTAATCGTGCCGCCGGTCCCGACGCCGGCCACGAACGCATCGATACGCTCCAGTTGTTCCACGAGTTCGGGTCCGGTCGTGAGGTAATGCATCTCGGAATTAGCGGGATTCGAGAACTGCTGCGGCATGAAGTAATCCGGATGCTCGCTCACCAGTTCTTCGGCCTTGGCCACTGCGCCATGCATCCCGCGCGTATCCGGAGTCAGCACCAGGGTGGCGCCGTATGCACATAACAGCGAGCGCCGCTCCTCGCTCATAGTGTCGGGCATGGTAAGGATCAGTCTGTAACCCTTGACCGCTGCCACCATCGCCAACCCGATTCCGGTATTGCCCGAGGTCGGCTCGACGATCGTTCCGCCCGGCTTGAGCTTACCTTCGCGCTCGGCGCGCTCGATCATCGCCAGGCAAATCCGATCCTTGACGCTCCCGCCGGGATTGAAGTTCTCGAGTTTGGCCCAGACTTGGGCGTCGTTGCTTCCAGAAATCCGATTGAGACGCACTACAGGCGTTCGTCCGACCAATTCCAGTGGCGAGCTTGCAACGCTGACCGGCATGACAACATTGTAACGATAATCACCACGACCTTGGCAAGCGCCGATCTATAAAAGTGGTTTGCAATCGTGCGGATCGAGTACGGCGAATTCATGAGCATCGCCCCTGAACGCATACTGGTTATATTTCCCGGCGCGCTCGGCGACCTGATCTGCTTCCTGCCCGCCCTGTCGGCGCTCGCGCGAAGACATGGGAACGCAACGATCGAACTGATGACGCGCGGTGAGTTGGCTCGGTTCGCCGAGGGCCGTCTCGGAGTCGCACAAGGTCATGAGATCGATCGGCCCGAAGTGAGCCTGCTCTTCAGCGAAGCCGACGATGCTGCCACTCCGGCGTCTTCATTCTTCGGCGGCTTCACCCGAATCTATTCGTTCTTCGCTGCCGATAATCCTGTGGTTCGACGCGTGCTCGCGAGAGCTTGTAACGGACCGACAAGCTTTCATCCATTTCGTCCGATTGTTTTTGACGGTGACGGTCACGTCGCATCGGCCTACTTGCGCTCGCTGGGCGAGGCGGAAACCGTATCGCCGTCGCAGATGCCTATCACGCTGCTTGCGGATGATCTCGCAGGAGCATCGCGGGCACTGGCCTCGCATGGTCTCAAATCGGGCGAATCCGTGCTGCTGATGCCTGGTAGCGGGAGTTCGAGCAAGAACTGGCCGCCGGAAAGGTTCGCCGACCTGGCCAGCCTCCTTTCCGCTCATTGCGCCCCGCTGATCCTGCTCGGGCCCGCGGAAACCGCGCTCGAACCTTTTTTCCACCAGACTGGATTACCCGTGCTCGAGGATTTGGAGCTGGGCGAGGTCGCAGCGCTAGCGCGGATGGCGCGCGCGTTCGTCGGCAACGATTCCGGCGTCTCGCATCTCGCGGCCGCAGTCGCAACGCCCGGAGTAGTGATCTTCGGACCGACGGACGCCGCACGCTGGCGGCCGTTAGGCAAAGTCACGGTGCTCTCACACCTGCCGCTCGCAGACCTTTCTGCTTCAGAAGTCGCCTCTGCGCTGACCGAACTCCTACGCGATTGAAACGACGGTTGATTCAGCGCGTAAGCAGCATTAATGGAGGGGTTTTTCCAGCCACAAAAGCGATCGGCGATGGTTACATTGGTTTCGGGAACCTATGGATTTGCAAAATTGGGAGATATACTGAGCGCTAGCTGCTGCGCTCGCGCTTGCACGGAATAACAGGGTTAATGACGTGACTAATTTCTTCAAAACAACGCTTCTGCTGGGTTTGATGACCGGGCTGATCATGTTCATCGGCGGCATTTTCGGCGGGCGGCACGGAGTTGAGATTGCCTTTATTTTCGCCGCCGTGATGAACTTCTTCAGCTACTGGTTCTCCGACAAGATCGTGTTGCGCGCATACGGCGCACAAGAGTTGACCGCGACCGACCAGCCCGAGTTGTACAGCATGGTCCACGAATTGGCGGTTGCCAGCGGGACGCCGATGCCGCGGCTTTACATGATCGACACCGACACTCCCAACGCTTTCGCCACGGGCCGCAATCCCCATCATGCGGCGGTCGCAGTGACGCGCGGGATCATGCGTATCTGCGATCGAGAGGAGCTCAAGGGCGTGATCAGCCACGAGCTTTCGCACGTCAACAATCGCGATATCCTGATCAGTTCGATCGCGGCGACGATGGCGGGCGCGGTGATGATGCTCTCGAGCATGGCGCGCTGGGGTGCGATCTTTGGCGGTTTCGGCCGCAGCGATGAGGACGAGGGCGGCGGAATATTCGGGCTGCTGTTCGTCGCCATCCTCGCGCCGATAGCGGCGAGCCTGATTCAGCTCGCGATCTCGCGGGCGCGCGAATATCAAGCGGACGCCAGCGGCGCACGTCTGACGCATCATCCGCTCTATCTGGCCAGTGCTCTGCGCAAGCTCGAAGCGGCCAACGAGCGGATGCCGATGGACGCCAGCCCGTCGACCGCTCATCTGTTTATCGTCAACCCGCTGAGCGCTCAGGGCCTGATGCGATTGTTCTCGACCCATCCGCCGCTGGAAGATCGAATTCGCCGTCTGGAAGCGATGGAGGCGACCCATCAGTTCAGCTGAGCCTGACGAGTTCGAACCATGGAAGAATCCGACGAGAAGGATAAAGGTTTTAAGGTCCAGGATAAGCGTCGCTTTTCGGCCGAAGGCGAGCTAAAGCCCGAGCATCGCGGACAGGACGAGGCTCGCGCTGAGCGTGGTGGTGAAGCGCCTCGCCCCGACAGCTCGGCCAAGCCTGCCACCAGCGCTTCAACAGCAGCGGCTGCCGCTGAGCATAGTCACGAGGATATCGGGCCTTCGGAAATAAATTTCGCCACCTTTATTGTCGGCCTATCGACCCAGGCCTTGCTGCACTTGGGAGAAATTCCCGATCCCACCACCAACAATCCGGTGCGCGACCTGACCGCGGCGCAACAGCTGATCGACATTCTTGGCCTGCTCCGCGATAAGACCCGCGGAAATCTCGACCGCGATGAAGCCGGACTGTTAGACTCCATCCTGTTTGATCTGCGGATGAAATACGTCGAAATCACGCGGAACCCGAGCCGTTAGTCTCGGTTTCGTGCCGCGGAGGGTTCTAATGTCTGCCAGCTTGTCGCGCATTGCTCGGCTTGCTTGCGCAATGCTGCTGCTGTCGATCATCGCAACCGGTTCGGCCTCGGCCGAACATCTGTGGCAGGAGATCTCGGCTCAGGGCGCAGCGCCGAAAGCTCAGACGCTCCCCGACTTTATCGATCTGGCGGCAAAACTAGGACCGACGGTGGTCAACGTATCGACCGACTCCGGCGGTGAAAGCCAAAGCGCGGATTCGCCAGAGGGAGACCCCGAATATCACCAGTTCATGCCCTTCCATCAATTCCCCGAGCCGTTCGAACCGATGCCGCGTCATGCCAAGAGCCTGGGCTCGGGATTCATCGTCAACAAAGCGGGATACATCGTTACCAACGAGCACGTAATCGAAGACGCCAAGGATATCCGCGTGATGGTTCGCGACGGCCATCAATACAAAGGCCGCTTGGTCGGACGCGACAGCAAGAGCGATATCGCGCTGATCAAAATCGACGTCGATCATGATCTGGCGGCGGCGCCGCTGGGCGACTCGGACGAATTGCGCGTGGGCGAATGGGTGATGGCGATCGGCAGTCCGTTCGGCTTCGATCATTCGGTAACCGCCGGAATCGTAAGCGCGACCAGCCGCTTCATCCCTGGCAACTACGACGATTTTATCCAGACTGACGCTTCGATAAATCCGGGAAATTCCGGCGGCCCGCTGATCAATTTGCGCGGTGAAGTAATCGGCGTGAATTCAGCGATCTACACGCGCACCGGCTCGAGCATGGGAATCGGTTTCGCGATTCCGGTCAATCTGGTCAAAGACGAGCTCGACCAGCTCAGGAGCAACGGCAGGATCGTGCGCGGCTGGCTTGGCGTCTACGTGCAGAACGTCACCCCCGAGCTCGGCGAATCGATGGGGCTGGCGGATGCGCGCGGCGCTTTGATCGCTGACGTAATCAAGACCGGTCCGGCGAAAACTGCCGGCATCGAGCGCGGCGATCTGGTCGTGAGCTATGACGGCAAGGCGATCACCGACTCCCAGGAGCTGCCGCTGCTGGTCGGACGTACTCCGGTCGGAAGCACGGTAAAGCTGAAGCTCATCCGCAAGAAGCAACTCAAGGAAGTCGCGGTTACGATTACCCCGTCCCATGAGGAGGAAATCGAGAAAGCCTCGATGTCGCCGGAGCAGGCGCCGTTCTCCGGCAGCCAGGAATCGCTCGGCATATCGCTCAAGGACCTGACGCCTGAGCTGGCGCACGAGCTCGGAATCAAGCAGAGCAGTGGTGTCGTGGTCTCAGAGATCCGTCCCGATAGCGCGGCGGAGAAAGCCGGGCTTCATCCTCACGACATAATCCTGGAAGTGAACCGCCATCAGGTGAAAGATGTCGCCGCGTATGAGCGTGAAGCTCAGAATGGCAATGGCCAGTCGGTGCTGTTGCTGGTGCAACGCAAAGACATCACAATGTTTATTCCGGTAAAACCCGCGGGTTAAAGTGACTGACCTCGGCGCAAATTGAGTCATACGCGCCATCCAGGTAGACGTTGGATAAACTACGGAAGCTCGCGGCCTTCATCACCTTCCGCAACCTAATCAAGGCCGTATTGCTGCTCATGCTGACGGTGATGCTGTTCGTCCTGCCGCCGGCAATCTATTATTTCTACGGCTATTACATGTCGCTCGAGAACGAGGTGGTCACCCGCTTCTCCGGCAAGCGATGGGATATCCCCTCGCGCATCTATTCCGATTCGCTTCTGATGTATCCCGGCCAGAGCCTCAAGGATTTGGGCTTCTTCGAGCGCCTTGCGCGCCTGAATTACCATCGCATCGGACCCGACGAGAAGGTCAGCGCGCGCGGCGAGTACAGCTTCGACCCCAAGCGCGGACGTGTGGTGATTTTTACGCACGCCTTCAGCTATCCCTATCGGCGATTCGACGGCGAGCTGGTCGAGATGCGGCTCTCGCCCGACCAGCACGTCCTGCTGATGGCCGATCCGATCACCCAGAAGGCGATTTTTTCGATGGAGCTCGAGCCCGAGCTGATAAGCGGAATCTTTCAGGGTACCTGGGAGCAGCGCCGCCTGATAAGGCTGGCGCAGATTCCGCCCGCGATGATCGACGCGATCCTCGCCGCCGAAGACCATCGCTTCTACGAGCATCATGGGATCGACCTGATACGAATCACCAAGGCCGCGTATGTCGATCTCACGTCGGGCCGCGTGCGCCAGGGCGGCTCGACCTTGACTCAGCAACTGATGAAGAATTTCTTCCTGACGCAGAAGCGCGACTGGCATCGCAAGCTGAAAGAAATCCTGATGGCTTACATCGCCGAGCGCCAGTACAGCAAGGACGAGATTCTCGAGAACTACGTCAACGATATTTACCTGGGCCAGCACGGCCAGGAAGGGATTTACGGCATCTGGGAAGCGGCGGAATTCTACTTTGCCAAGGAGCCCCGCGATCTCACGATCGCCGAGATGGCCACGCTCGCAGGCATGATCAGCTCGCCCAACCGGATCAATCCGCTGCGCCATCCAAAGGTCGCGCAGACCCGCCGCGACGAAGTGCTGGGCCTGATGCTCGCCGAC
>DATJOQ010000351.1:0-15048 GCA_035506935.1 Binataceae bacterium (SeqCode)
GAGCGTACTCGCAAGCAGCACGACGTTGTCGTTAAATCCCGGATCCAGCTCGGCAAGCGCGAAAACAACCTGGTAACCGTCCCTGGCGTCGACGACGATGTAGAGTTTCATCTTCGGGCCGCGAAGCTCTTTTCCGAGCGGTGCTCCTGCGCGGCGCAGCAACTCGACCAACGCTACCCCCTGATACACTTCCTTCGTGCCCTTTTCGTCGCGCACCTCGAGCTTCTGCTGAGGGAGCGTGGCGAGCTCGGTTGCGGTGAACGTCTTGGGATGCGGCACGTCGCCGGCAACCCGTACCGACGCGTCTGGAGTGGATTGTGCCGATACGGAGAAAGCGGGAATCATCATCCAGCCCACGACGACAACGAACGCGACGAATGAGGGTGCCACGATACGGGTCATAGCGCGCTTATTATTGACAATAGGTAAGTCGACTGGCAACGGAACCGGGCTCGCTCTCAATCGGCTCTGACCAGATCTTTTGCGCACCTCGGGGAGCCAGGCGGCGGGCGCAAGACAGGTCTATGCTCGCCTTGCCTTTACCGCCCGATCGGACTGATATTGGGGATCGGTAGGACTACCCCGACCGCTACGAGACGGCAACCAATCGCGCCTGGCCGTTTTGGGCGCGCCAAAGCATACGAGGTGAATTATGGGAGCTGCAGCGAACACAAGTCAGAACGGCCAAGCAACTGAGTTTATCGGCAGAAAGCATAAGATGCTGATCGGCGGGAAGTTCGTCGAGGCGGCCTCGGGCAAGACCTTCCCCACCTACAACCCGGCGACCGGCGAAGTTCTCGCCAACGTGCCCGAAGGCGACAAGGCGGATATCGAGCTGGCAGTTAAAGCGGCGCGCTCGGCGTTCGAGAAACCGGCGTGGCGGCGCATGACTCCTTCAGAGCGCGGCAAGCTGATCTGGAGGCTGGGGGACGCGGTCGAGCAGCATGCGGACGAGTTCGCAGCGCTCGAATCCCTCGACAACGGAAAAGCGGTGATGATGGCGCGCTACGGCGACGTCGCTCTGGTGGTGGACATGTTCCGCTACATGGCTGGATGGGCAACCAAGATCGAGGGCAATACCATCCCCCTCTCGGTCCCGTACACGCCCGGCGCGGAATATCTCGCCTACACATTGCGCGAGCCGGTAGGTGTCGTTGGGCAAATAATTCCGTGGAACTTCCCGTTGCTGATGGCTGCGTGGAAGCTCGGACCGGCCCTGGCTGCGGGCTGCACGGTAGTTCTCAAGGTCGCCGAACAGACCCCGCTTACGGCATTGCGATTGGCAGAGCTGATTAACGAAGTGGGTTTTCCCGAGGGCGTGGTCAATGTCGTGACCGGCTTCGGCGAAACCGCGGGCGCCGCGCTCGCGGCTCATCCAGACGTCGACAAGGTTGCGTTCACCGGTTCAACCGAAGTCGGCAAGCTGATCGTGAAAGCCGCCGCCGGCAATCTGAAGAAGCTGACGCTCGAGCTGGGCGGCAAATCGCCCAACGTGGTTTACAAGGACGCCGACCTCGATATCGCGATACCCGGCGCAGCCGACGCGGTGTTCTTCAATCACGGCCAGGCCTGCTGCGCGGGCACCCGACTGTTCGTCGAGAAACAAATCTTCGACAAGGTGGTCGACGGCGTCTCTGACAAGGCGAAGAAGATAAAGCTCGGGCCGGGCCTCGATCCGTCCACCGAGATGGGGCCGCTGGTGAGCGATGAGCAGTTGAACCGCGTCTGCGGTTACCTCGAATCAGGCCGCAAGGACGGAGCCAAGGCGCTGAGCGGCGGCGGGCGGCACGGTAACAAAGGTTACTTCGTTGAGCCAACGGTTCTCACCAACGTCAAACCAGAGATGAAGGTCTACCAGGAAGAGATCTTCGGGCCGGTGGTGGTCGCGGTGCCTTTCAACGACCCTTCGGAGATCGAGCCCGCGGCGAACGATACGGTCTACGGTCTGGCGGCCGGCGTGTGGACCAAAGACATCTCCAAGGCACACGCTACCGCGGCCCGGCTGCGCGCGGGAACGGTGTGGGTCAACTGCTACAGCATCTTCGACGCGGCGCTGCCCTTCGGCGGCTACAAGCAATCCGGATGGGGCCGCGAGATGGGCCACGAAGTGCTGCACAACTACACCGAGACCAAGTCGGTGTGCGTAAAAATCGCCTGAGTGAATAGACAGCCGCTCCGGATTTATGGATCCGGAGCGGCCTTTTTTTTCGTTACGACTTAATCCTTCCGCAATCGATCGCGATCGTGTGGCGATTCTAGCCACTGGCGAAAAAATTTCGGGCCCTTGGGAATCGCGCGCATCGGGTTCAGTGACAAGCTGTAGTAGCCGGTGATTATGTGCCGGATGTCGAAGGTCTGGGCGACGCCGGGCACCTGGTATAGCTCGCGCGTGTAGTTCGACAGGTTCGGATAGCTCGCGATCGTCCGCTGGTTACATCGCATCAGTGGATTGTAAACCGGGTCGAAGCGCAGCAGCGTCGCGAGCAGACGCCAATCGGCTTCGGTCAAAGTCCCTCCGGCGAGATAGCGCTCACGGCCGAGTCGTTCTTCGATCCAGTCGAGCGTGCCAAACAGCTCGTCATACGCTTCGTCGTAGGCTTCCTGCGTGGTCGCAAAACCGGCGCGATAGACACCGTTGTTCACCGTGCGATAGATGCGATCGTTCAACGCGTCGATCTCACCGCGCAGCGGTTCTGGATAGTAGTCCTGCTTCGCGGTCGTGAAAGCGTCGAATTCGCGGTTCAGCATCCGGATGATCTCGGGCGATTCATTGTTTACGATGGTCCGCTCCTGCTTGTCCCATAACACCGGAACCGTGACGGTACCGGTATAGTCAGGATTGGCTGCCGCGTAGACGCGATGCAGATGCGTGAACCCGTTCGCGGTATCGGGCGTGCAGCCGGGAAATTCGCCGAAGATCCAACCCTCGCGCCGATCGTTGGGAATCGCCACGGTCATGCTGATCACGTCGTGAAGTTTCTTCAGGCTTCGATAGAGCACCGTGCGCCACGCCCACGGGCATTGCAGCGACACATACAAATGATAGCGGCCCTTCTCCGCTGGAAAACCAGAAGAACCGTCGGCGGTGATCCAATTGCGGAACTGCGCGTTCTCGCGAACGAAGCGGCCGTCGACCATCGCCAGCATCGCTGCGTCTGATACCCATTTGCCGTGAACCAGTTGACCCTTCATAGCCGAGTTTCCCGTGGATTTAGACGGGCGCGAAGAGCTCGGCGCCGTCGTCATGCTGTGGAGCATGACATCTTGTGCTAGTTGAGATCTATGGCATCGGTTTCAGAGCACGATTCCCATCCTCGCCGCCGGCTAACGGTTAAGGATTCGGAAATGGCGTTCGTCGATACGGGCGAGGGCGAGCCGGTGGTATTCCTTCATGGCAATCCGACGTCGTCATACATCTGGCGCAACATCATTCCGCACGCAGCGCCGATGGCGCGATGTCTCGCGCCGGATCTGATTGGGATGGGCGCCTCTGGCAGAAATCCGCGCGGCGGCTATCGCCTCGCCGATCAAATCGGCTATCTGGACGATTGGTTCGAGCAACTCGCGCTGGGCGATCGCGTCACGCTGGTGATGCAGGATTGGGGCGTGGTGCTGGGTTTCGACTGGGCGCGACGCCATCCGCAACGAGTCAGAGGCATGGTCCACATGGAGGGGATCATCCGTCCGATGCAGTGGGAGGAATGGCCGCAGCGCACGCGCGAATTCGTCGCGCGATTGAAATCTCCCGAGGGCGAAAAGCTGGTGCTGGAAGAGAATGCGATCGTCGAAAAGTTTCTGACGCTTGGCACGGCGCGGACTTTTTCCGAAGCCGAGATGGCGACATATCGCCAGCCCTACCTGTCGGCAGGGACCAGCCGCCAACCTACGCTCGATCTCGCACGCGAAATTCCGCTCGGAGGCGAGCCCAAGCCGGCTTGCGCGATGATTCAGGCTTCAGCCGATTGGCTGGTGCGATGCGACATCCCCAAGCTGCTGATAAGCGCGCGTCCAGGTCTAAATCTTACGGGCGCGATGCTCGACTTTTGCCGGAGCTGGCCTAATCAGCGCGAGGTCGTCGTCGACGGTATCCACTTCCTGCAGGAAGATGCGCCTCAGCAGATTGGAACAGCGATCGTGGAATTCCTGCGCGAGACGAATCGTCCTGTTGGCCGCTCGTAACATAATAATCAGTCGCATCTGATTAATTGTATTTGCTCCATGCGCGGAATATAGAACTCGTATGATCGAGCATGTATCAGTCTCCGTGAGCGACTACAAAAAGGCCAAGAAATTTTACGTCGCTGCTCTGAAGCCGGTGGGCTACAAGCTTTATCGCGATTATCCTCCGAACGCGGCAGGTTTTTTCGAGGGCGGCTCGACCAGCTTCTGGATCGTCGAGAAAGGAAAGAAGATCCAACCGATTCACGTTGCACTGCGGGGTAAGAGCAAAAAAGCGGTGCAGGATTTCCACGCGGCAGCCCTGAAAGCGGGCGCCAAGGACAACGGCAAACCAGGATTTCGCCGCGAGTACGGCGATGATTATTACGCCGCGTTCGTCCTCGACGCCGACGGCAACAACGTAGAGGCCTGCTACTTCGGCGCGAAAGCGCCTCGCGAATAAGCTAATGGTCGCGTTCGACTAACAGACATAACAATCGCGTATTCAAGGCTCCCCCTCGACGTTACCCGATGCGACTGGCCGCCAATTTCGATGATCACGCGGCGCTGATCGCCGCCTTGAATCGCGGCGAATCGCTTCCCGCCAGTTGGTATACCGATCCCTCAATCACCGCGCGTGAGATGGATCACATCTTCAGGAAAAGTTGGAATTATATAGGGTCGATCAAAGCGCTCTCCAGGATTGGCGATTTCATCACCGGCCATGCGGGCGCAGTCCCGGTGGTCGTGATTCGCAACGAGACGGGCCTCGCTGCCTTCGTCAACGTCTGCCGGCATCGCCGCCACGAAGTCATGAAGGGAAGCGGCAACACAAAAACGATGCAATGCCCCTATCATGCATGGACCTACGATCTTGCAGGATGTCTCAGGCAGGCGCCGCGATCAGCCTCAGAACCCAACTTCAAGCCGGAAGATTATCCGCTGCTGCCTGTGCGGGTCGACGCGCTCGGGCCGTTCGTGTTCGTCAACCTCGATAGCGGAGCGGCGCCGCTCGCAGAGTATTTTGGCGAAATGCTCGAAATCATCGAGGAATGCGGAATCAATCTTGATGCGTTGGAATTTCACAGCCGCGAAGAATGGCGGTCCAACGCCAACTGGAAAACGATGCTCGAGAATTATCTCGAGTGCTATCACTGCGCGATTGCCCATCCCGGATTCAGCGCCACGATCGACATTAGGCCGCAAAATTATCGTCTGGCGGCGCACGGATGGTTTCTGAGCCAGGCCGGGAACGTGCGCGAATCTCTGCTGGAAGGTAAAACGGCGGTCAGGTTCTACGACGCCAAAGGCGAACTTACGCAGGGGCAGTATCATCTGCTGTGGCCGAACTTCACGATCAATGTAAATCCAGGATTTCCCAATCTGTCAGTCGATGTATGGATCCCCGACGGGCCGAATCACACCAAAGGATTTTCCGAGCAGTTCTTCGGGCCCGGAGTAACCGAAGAATTTGCCCGCGAACTGATCGCGTTTAACAAGCAGGTCGGGTTCGAGGATGACCAACTCACTAACTCAGTCCAACGCGGACTGATCGCCGGAATCCCTGAACGCGGTCGATTTCTGATCAATAGCGAGCGCCTGGTGATTGCGTTTCAGAGGATGGTAGTCAACGCTCTCACCGAAGCGCCGGCGCCACGAAAAAATTGAGGCGACGTCCCTTCATTAGTTAGCTGCGGTTGCACTTGTGCCCAAGCAATTTTGACCAAGACCGAAAGCGGCGATGACGCCGCCGGCGTGTATCGTTCCCAAGGTGCCTTTCTCATTGCTGATCTTCTGCGCTGCGCTGTAGACACCCCACGCGTTCGATACCACCTCCGCATACGCGTTGACCCACACACTGTCGACTACCAACGACGCATAATCGGATTGTGCAATCACGGGAACGGACCAACCGATGGGATCCACCACTTACTTAATGAGGTAAATACCGCCTTATTGTAGACTCATAAAAAACAATTCGAAGCGGTGGAAACTTTTCCGAGTGATATCGCCGTGACGAAAAGATCCGAGATAGCTGGCCGCTCGAAAAATCGGTGAGCCGAGAAAGAACCAGCTGCTTGCGCAGAGGCAAACGCGTCATCTAGATGTGGTAATTCTAACGTAAGCTGCACAGCACGCTGGACGTGCAGCGCAGGAGATAACCTATGGGCAATCCGAGCCAAAAACTCAAGTTTGGAGTGTGGTACGATTTTCGAAATCCCGCCCAATGGAAACGACCGAACGATCGAGTTTACCGCGAAATCCTCGATCAGATCGTGTGGGCGGACAAAGCCGGCTTCGACAACGTATGGCTTTCAGAACATCACTTTCTCGAGGACGGCTATTCTCCGTCGGTTCTTCCGATAGCGGCAGCGATCGCGGGTTTGACGAAAGACATCCGCATCGGAATTTCCGTGGCACTGATTCCTTTTTATAACCCGGTGCGGTTCGCGGAGGATGCCGCGACCGTCGACATAATTTCGGGTGGCCGATTCGAGTTCGGCGGCGGCGCAGCTTACCGCGTCGACGAATTCGACGGGTTCAACATCCCGATAAAGGAACGCCATGGTCGAACTACTGAAGCGTTCGAAATCATGCGCCGGTTGTGGGAGGGCGAGACGCTCGACTTCGAAGGTAAGTATTTTCGCTTCAAAGGTATCAAGCTGGGCCCGGGCCCGATTCAGCAGCCTCGTCCGCCGATGTGGGGCGGAGGCTTCGCGCGCGTCGCGTTGCGGCGCGCGGCTCGGTTAGCCGATGGGTACATTGGAATAGGTCCAATGAAGCCCGCCTACCAGATGTATCGCGAAGCTTTGAGCGAGGCGGGCAAGCCTGTGGAGAAGGCTCGGTTGGCGGGCGGACACTTTTGGATGATCGCCTCAGCAGATCCGGAAAAGAGCTGGGAGGAAGCGGCCGACCACGTGATCTATCAATTGAATTGCTACGCGGACTGGGCTGAGCAAGCTGGCATGCCAGCCGATTTCCGGGAAAAGGTGGTTCCAAAGCCACGAGATCGTAGCGAGCTGAAGAAGCTTGGGATCTTGAATGTCGTTGACGTTTCCACGGCGATCGAGATGATTCGCGCGTATGCCGCGGAGGTGCCTCTGACTCACTATTATTCGTGGACGGTTCCACCCGGATTGCCGCCAAGCTGGATACAGCCTCATCTCGAGCTGTTTGCCAGTAAGGTTATCCCGGCTTTCCGCTGAGCCGCGCGAGGGACGCGCCTCCCATCGATCGCAGAAAGAGATTCAAGTGGTGATTATCGTCATGGGTGTGGCGGGTTCAGGCAAGACCACGATCGGTCAGCTGTTGGCCAGGAAGTTTGGATGGGAGTTCCATGACGCGGACGACCTTCATCCGGCTCGCAACAAGGAGAAAATGAGTCAAGGCATCCCACTTACCGACGATGACCGGGGTCCGTGGCTGCAAGCCGTGCGCGATCTAGTGCGTCAATGCCTGATCGAAAATAGGGACACTATCATCGCGTGCTCCGCGCTTAAACAACAGTACCGCGACCTCCTAACCTCAGGTTCAAAAGAGGTAAGTCTTGTCTACCTGAAGGGATCGCAAGAGCTCATTACTAAGCGGCTATCGGCGCGCAGCGGTCATTTCTTTAATGTCAAGTTGCTACAAAGTCAGTTCGACTCATTAGAGGAACCGAAAGAAGGTATCATCGTCGATATTTCGGGAACTCCTGAGAGCATTGTTGACGAGATACGAGCGAAACTAAACCTATAGCTCGATTATCCACGGATCGCGCGATCATGCACCGGGAGCTTGATGTCCGTAATCTCGATTTCACCGGGATAATTCGGCCTGGCGACCATGTCGTGTGGGCGCATGCCTCGGGCGAACCGCAGACTCTGGTCGAGCAATTGCTGGAACAGCGTCATCGAATCGGATCTGCCAGTGTTTTTTTAGGCGGGTCGTCCTATACCTCGGCGCTAAAGCCGTCTCATGCAGACGTGCTCACCTTCATGAGTTGTGGTGCGATTGGTAGTCTCCGCGAACTGGTTAGAGCGGGCGCAGTCCACACGATTCCATGCCATCTATCCCAGCTAATTCACTACTTCGACCAGGGGATACTCCGCTCCGACGTTGTGTTTGTACAGACTGGCCCGCCAAATGAGAATGGCGACTATAGTTTCTCGCTCACAAATGACTATCTGCGAGCCGCGATTGCCCGCGCGCGCGTGGTTGTTGCCGAGGTGAATGAGCAGGCTCCATCGACCTATTGCGACTCTTATATAAGTCCGTATCGCGTTGACTATGTTGTCAAGGTTTCGCGTCCGCCGGCTGCGCTCGAGCCGCAGCCGATCGGACAACGCGAAAAAGCGATCGCGCGCCACGTGGGACGCTACATCGAAGACGGGAGCACGATCCAAATCGGCATTGGTGCAATCCCCGATGCGGTAATGGCCAGCATCGGTGACCGGCGCGATCTGGGTTTTCATTCGGGCCTAATCAGCGATCGCGTCGTGGATCTGATCGAGAACGGCGCGATAACCAACGCGCGCAAGCCTATCGATAAGGGCGTTGCGGTTGCGTGCATGATCCTGGGAACGAGACGCCTGTATCGCTTCGTCCATCGCAATCCCGCCGTGATGCTGTTCACGACCGAACACACTCATCGCGCAGAAGTGATTAGCCAGTTAGGTAACTTCGTTTCGATAAATTCCGCCGTCGAGGTGGACCTGACCGGACAGGTTAATGCCGAAGTTGCAGGTGGCGTCTATGTCGGAACCGTCGGCGGACAAGTTGATTTCGTGCGTGGCGCGCAGCTCGCCGCAAACGGCCACTCTGTGATTGCGCTGCCATCAACTGCTCGCAACGGCAAGCTCAGCCGTATCGTCTCGCGCCTGAGCGGTCCCGTGACGACGGCGCGAAGCGATACGGATATCGTCGTCACCGAATTCGGCGCGGCCGAGTTGCGCGGCCAGCCAGTGGACGAGCGCGTGCGCCGCATGATCGCGATCGCGCACCCCGATTTTCGAGATTCCCTGGAACGCGAGGCCATCGCCGCCCGCTACATCGCCATCGGCGGCTCTTCTCCTACGTGACCGCTCTTAAAGCCCGGTGTAGACGAACCCTGAGCGCATCCGGCAACCTCAGAGTCCTGTCATCGGCGCTCGCGCGCTTCGAGTTCGTCGAGGGTACGCGGCCAGTCTTGGTGCAGGAGTTGCGAAAGCGCGCGGTCGGCGAGCAGGCGTCCTCCGGTCTGACAGCGCGCGCAGTAGTTGGTCTCGTTGCTGGCGTAACGGATGCGCTGCACCTTGGCGCCGCATCGCGGGCAAGGCTGACCATAGCGCCCGTGAACTGCCATCTCGGGTCGAAACGCAGTGACCTTCTCCGGAAACGCATCGCCCGTTTCATTGTGCAGCCGGTCGATCCATTCGACCAGAGTGTTACGCGTCGCCTCGTGCAGGCGTCCAATCTCTGCGTTGGTCAGCTTCATCGTCATCGCGATCGGCGAGAGTTGTGCGCGATGCAGAATCTCGTCTGAGTACGCGTTGCCGATGCCGCTGAAGATGTGCGGATCGGTCAGCGACCGCTTGAGCGTGTGATTCGATGAGCGGAGCGCGCGGCTGAAGCCATCGAGCGAAACTTCCAGCGGCTCGACTCCGCCAGCGTCGAGGCTTTTAAGCCCTGTTTCGCCTTCGACCACGTACAGCGCGGCGCGGCGCTGAGTGCCAGCCTCCGTCAACCACAGCCATCCGTTATCGAAGGCGAACGCCGCAAGCACGTTCTTGCTTCCCATCTTCGGCACAGACTTTCCCCAATGCAGTCGACCAGCGATCTTAAGATGCAACACCAGCCACAAATTGCCTTCGAGCCCAATCGCGATTTGTTTGCCGACTCGGCGCGTGTCGACAACGGCCCTGCTATAGGTCGCGGATAGGGGAGGTTCGGCGGAACGCAGCAGAAATGGAGACCGGACGATCGCGCGAACGAAAGTGTGACCCACGACGCGGGTGCGCAACGCTTCGACATATACCGTTACGTCGGGAAGTTCAGGCACGCACGCTCCTGGATAGCTCAAGATCGCGGCGAGCGCCGATCGATTTGAATGTCTCCTGTGAGACTCCTCTACAAGTTAGTCGCAGGATGGGCCAGAGGACAATCGCGCCTGTCTCCAATAATCGAGCGCCCGTGGATAAAAGCTCGCCAACTTGAGAACGCTCGCCCACCATCACAGCCCGCACAGCGGAAGCCGTCTTCGGCGGCGCGGTAGGCGCGCTGTTTGGCAAGGAGCGCGCCATCATTCATCTCGACAGGTATGCTTGTGACATCGATAATCGCTACCAGCCTGGACTGGAGCTTCACGGAGGAATCCCGGACACGTAGTCTGCGCTCGCGTCGGAGTTGGAGGAGCATTCTATCGCCGAGGATCCCAATCTACGCAGCATTCGGGGCTGAGTGGGGAGCATTGCAAAAACCCGCGCGCTTCGAAATCAACTGGATCCGGCGGTTCGCTGCTCGGCTGAACTAGTATTGCTCCGGCAACCAGACAGCTGCGCTCAGCAGAAAAAGAAAGATTGCTTCGGATCCGATCCATTCCCAGAAACCCAGATGCCACAGGGCGGGACTTCTTACAGCCAGGTACAGTGGATTCGACCATCTGAACCGCGTCGCTGCTGCGAGCCTTAAGAAGCTCACCACCAGCGCAGGTACGATCAGAATTGTCCACGCGACCGTCAATGCGCCGGCTGTGCTGCGTACGCAACGCGTTCTCAGCAAGCCTATGTAGAAAGCCAGCATACCCGCGCCGAGCGAGCACGCGCAGGCGCGCGCCAGGATGTCGTGTAGCCGCGGGAATGCCGACACTCCGCGAGCCGGATGCGAGAGGATCAGTCCCGCCAGCGTCAGCAAGACCGCGCCCGCTACAAATGCGCAGCCGCCTACTGCGGAGGGAATGCGCGAACTTTCACGCAGACGCCGGCTTATATAACCGGCGAACGGAATCATAAGAAAGCCAGCCGTTGCCACACCAAAAGCGGGAACGAGATGAAACTTGGGATTATTTCGTGGATAGAGCAACTGCGATATCGACTTGTTCTCCCAGTTGTACGAGCCGGGATATAGCCAAACCGCAGCCGCGAGCGTTCCGAAATAACAAACAAAAATCAGTGGCAGCAGTCGCGACAGCAGAGTTCTCCTGGCGAGCCTGCCACAAAAAAAATCCATCAGCGTGCTCATCCGGTCTCGATCGATTGCTCGCCTTGATTCACTGATCGGCAACGACGCGCCGTCCGTTCAAGTCGGTTACAACTCAGGGCGATGGCAAGCGGGGCAGGCGTTCTCCGGAACGGTCAACTCGCTTTCGGCTGACGCGACAACCTCACTAACGCACTCGGGCGTATGCGATCACGTCGCCTGTGGTGCCGCCGATTGTGAGATGGCCGTCGCCGGGCATGCACATTACAGGATTCGCCGCCGTCGTATTGGTGCACATCACAATGTTGTCGCTGCCGGTGAAGCAAGCCGCGGTCACTGAAGTCTGGCTGCCACTGAGTGTCGCATAGCCGGTGCAATTGGAACCGGACGTCATCGTGAAGCTGCCGAACGGCCCGATTGAGCTCATCGTGGTTGGCGGAACCGCCGGTTGTGGCTGCACTTGCAGGCAGCCGGCGGCCGTTATCAGCGCGATAGATGCAGCCAGGAATCGAAAATTTCGCACGTTCACCTCCGCTGGGGCGATCTCAACCATCCATTGTAGGCGGCTTCAGGCCCGCATCGAAGAATAAACAAGCGCGCGCGTTTAATGTTTTAAGATGGCCTGGATCACTGTCGCACGACCAAAACTGACAGTGCAGCTATTTTTGCGAAACCGCTTTCGCGAAAAATCACTCGTCGCGAATGGGCTGAACGTCCTCTAACAATCGACCGGCAACTCAAGAAAGCTTTTGTAGATGAAGTCGCGATGCTCAAACAGGATAGGCGCGGCGGCCGCCGCCACCACCGGATCGGTGTTGGTATAGAGCGTGCGAAAGTCCGGCGGCATCGGACACAGCTCCTGTGGCAGCGGCTTTATCAGCGCGGCGAAACAGGCCCAGTAAATATCCAGCGCGGTAAGTCCATTCCCGATAAAAAATTTGCTGCCTTTTTTCCGCTGCTCCTGAAGGCGCGACGCCAGCCGCGTAAGGATCTCGGCGCAACGCGACGGGGCGTTTTTTCCATCCTCGACGGTGTAGCCGTACTTGCTCCCCAGCTTGGTGAAGAAATCCACCACGCCAGGCTCCATCCCGACCTGCGTGTGATCGCGCACCATAATATTGCGCTTGTTCCAGCCAAACCCCTGCTCGCCGCAAATTTCGTTGGCTAATCCGAACATCAGCACGCGCTCGTCGAAGTCGTGCGGGATAAGGCGAGGCTCAGGCGCGATGCGCTCGAACAAAAATAGCTGCTCGATCCAGGTCGAGCGCGGGGGCTCGTCGTTCCAGGCGGCAACCGGCGCGGTCGCTTGTGCCGACCACTGTATCAGCGCGACGTTGGCTCCGAGGATTTCCTGGCGCGCCTTGACGTAAGAGAGCTTCTTGACGTGAAGAATGCCTTTGGCGGATTCGCTCCACGGACCCGGAACGCCCGGCGTCAGCACCACGCGCAGCCCTGACATGTCACGCGCCCGTTCGACTTCGATGTATTGAGCCATCGGACTGAGCCTCCGTGTGTACTTAACACCCCATATGGAAGAAAAAGTCCAGTGATTTGCGCTTTCCGAATTTCACTAGCACAAACGGTCATCGCGGGAGACTATGGCGACTGCAATCATCCCTGAAGCCACTCGAGACGCCGCGGTCTGAAGCCCAGAATCTCGCGTGCCTTTTTGTTCGAGGCTCCACGCAGCTTGGTTCCGTAGTACACCGCGTCCTCACCGGCAGCGGCGCGTGCGTCGTCTTCGCTGACGTGTGGTGGAGCAGGCGCGCCGACCCATCGCGCGAAATCCGGCAGCCACCGGCTCACCGGCACCGGATCATCATCGACTACATTGTAGACGCCGCTCGGAGCAGTAAGCGCAGCGACCGTCGCGAGCGCCGCATCCTCGACGTGAACCCATGACCACACGGCTTGGCCTTGTCCGACGATCGGAAACTGCTGCTGTTTGACAAGCTCCGCGGCGCCAGCGCCCGGGTAATACCAGGTGTTGGGACCGTAGAAGAATCCGTAGCGAAGCGCCATGCCCTCCATTTTTGACGAGCCCAGCACCCGCGCTTCCAGTTGCGTATACAATCGTGCGCTCGAGGCGACGTCAGGGCTTGCGTCAAGCGCGAGCCCCACTGATTCGTCCGCCAGGCCGCTGCCCGATTTCAGAAAAAATCCGCTCGCCTGTTGGATATAGCGGCGCACGCCGCTTGCCAGCGCTGCGCGATGGAGATTTCCGCCACCCTCAAGCCTGAGCTTGCTATCGCCGGGTAGTGCTGCGGCCAGATCCGCGGGATTCTTGGGCAACGCGGTTAGTTCGTCGATCACTACTTCCGCTTGTGACTTCAGCACCGCCTCTTCGACCGCCGCGCCGTCGAACGCACTCATCCTCGCCACCGTCGCGCCCATTCCCTCGAGCAAACGTGCGCCTCCATCCGAATGCGTCATCGCCGTCACACTGTGGCCGCGACGAATTAACTCTGCGATCAGCGGTTGACCGATCGCTCCACTTGCTCCTGCAACAAAGATTTTCATGCGTTCTCCTCGGTGCGTTTGGCAACCATTGGCTATCAGGCCGCCTGGCTAGATTTGTCGAACGCGGGCATGACTTCGCTTCGCATCAACTCGACCGTCCTAAGGGATTGCTCGATCGTCAGATTACCAAATGCCATGCGGCACAGTATGTAGGAAACGCCTGCTTCCTGCGCTTGAGCGCTCAGTTTGTCGCGCACCGTCGCCGGCGAACCCACGAGGCAGAAACCCGCTTCGTCGGCTTCTTCGAAGATGGGCGGGAAGCTCACAGGAATTTGCAGATTGTTTAACCGCCACAGGTAGGTGAGATTTTCGTACCATTGCTCGTATGCGCCTTTGGCGGTCGCGCGCGCCTCGGCGTCAGTTTCGGCAACCACGACGTGACGGCTCAGCCCCGCAAGCGGCATCGCGTCGAGTGAGTTACCGCACGCCAGCCACTCCGACTTGAACCGACCGGTAACAGCAGCAACTGACGCCGCATCCCCGCTGCAGACAATGTTGACTTTGTTTCGCGCGGCCCATTGCGCTGTATCGGCGTGCGCAACACCGTACCATAGCGGCGGCCTAGGCTTCTGCACGGTGCTCATCTCGATCGGAACGTCGCGAAAAGTGAAATGCTTGCCCTCGAACGTGAGCCGTCGCGAGATCAGTCCTTGCAGCAGGATTTCACTCGCTTCGATGTAGAGTTCCTGCGACTGCCGGCTCTCGACGCCGTAGAAGCCGAGCTCGATCGGCGAAATGCCTCGCCCGATTCCGACGTCGAGCCGGCCGCCGGTCAAACAATCTAGCATGCAAATTTCTTCCAATAGCCGCAGAGGATGATAGAGGCTCAGCGTGTACACCAACGTCCCGAGCCTGATCTTCCGCGTACGTTGCGAAGCGGCTGCGAGAAACACGCTGGGCGAGGGACTCAGCCCGAGCGGCGTGCAGTGATGCTCGGCGATGTGATAGCCGCGGAAACCTGCTCTGTCGTAGGCCTCGAGCAGCGTTAAGCGATCTTTATATTGGGCCGCAAGCTCAGTCCCCGACCGATCCATGTGATCGAACACGCCGAAGAGCATCTTCGCCTCCGAGGACACATATAGTTCAATATGGTGGACGGAGCGAACGGGCGCACCTGCCGGACAAATCAAATCTCGACGATCGGATATTGCTGGCGATCCAAGCAGGGCTGAGCGGACCGAGATAACGGCGGGGCGAAAACATGTGCGCGGGACG
>DATJOQ010000352.1:0-3340 GCA_035506935.1 Binataceae bacterium (SeqCode)
GCCTATCCCCCGATCGAGATGATTCAGTTGTGCGTTGTGGCGCGCGCTTTCCAGCGCAACCGCATCATTGTCGATACCAATCACGTCTTCGATTCCGAGCAGCTTCATCGCTATCGCCAGTACACCCGAACCGGTGCCGACGTCGAGCGCGCTGTGAAATCGGCGCTTGATGCATTCGGCTTCGAGCATCGTCAACACACCGCGGGTAGTAGGATGGTGCCCGGTGCCGAACGCCTGCGCCGGTTCGATTATCAACCTCATCCGCCCGCGAACCTCACTCTGGCTCCACGGTGGAACGATCAGCAGGCGCTTGCCGATCCTGAGCGGCGTGAAGCGCTCCTTCCATTGCGTTGCCCATCCTGGATCCACGATGCGGCTCGCGGACAGCGCGCTCGGGCGATTGCTGAGCATCCCGGCTGCGGCCAGCTTCGATCGAATCAGCGCAAGCTGCGCCGGCGTCAGGCGATCGAAGAACGCCTGCACGCAAACGCTGACGGATCTTTGCGCACGAGGCGTAAACGGCGCCTTGACCGTGCATCCGAGCGCGCCGTTTGCGACCAGGATTCCCGCCGCCTCGTCGGCGAGTGCCGCCAGCACATCAAACTCTGCGCATAAAAAAGACTTGGCGTCGGACGTTTTTGGCTCCATGATGCTTTGCTCGTGATCGTACAGGAGGAGATGCAAGGATTACACGCCGCAACAAATGACGACATCGCTCCATCCATCGTACGATTTCACTTTGATCGGCTGACCTGTTGAGAGTCGCGCGCGCGCGATTTGCGCGCGGCTTCACCGCGCAGCTAGAGTTTTGCCTCGAAGCTTTTCGAATTAATCGAGAAACCTACCGTCCGATGGCGCGGCGTTGTTTGAACATAGCCCATCGTGGGGCCAGTGGTCGTTTTCCGGAGAACACGCTCGCAGCGTTTAGCGCGGCGATCGAGGCTGGCGCTGACATGTGCGAGCTCGACGTTCAACCTACGCGTGACGGTACTGTCATGGTGCTGCACGACAAGACGCTCGATCGCACCACCGACGGCCGCGGACCGCTGAACGCCTTGACTTTGGCGCAGGTCAGATCGCTGAATGTGATGAACGGTCGTGGCCGCTCGCCTTCTGGCGAGCACGTCCCGACGCTTGACGAGGTCTTCAGCCTGGTGCGCGGGCGATGCGCGCTCAACATCGAGCTCAAGGCCGAAGGCGTCGAGGCGGAGGTTTGTCGAGCGATACGTGATAATAATGAGTTAGAAAACTCGATCGTATCCAGCTTCGACTGGATTGCGCTCGAACGAATACGCAAAATCGAGCCCCAGATTCGAATTGGCGTATTAGGCGACCGCGCGCCGAATAAAATGCTCGCGACAGCGTCAGAACTTAAAGCGGTTGCGATCAATCCGCGGTTCAACCTGGTCGACGCACCGCTTTGCTCTGAGGCCCATCGGCGAGGCCTTTACGTTTACGTCTGGACAGTTGACGATGTACAAACTATGTGGGCCATGCTCGACCGCGGGGTCGACGGAATCATGACCAATTTTCCGGAGCGGCTGCGAGTCCTGATCGAGGAATGATGGCGCGGTTTGGACGCGACAAGCTCGAAGAGCTGCGGCAGCGGGCGGATATCGTTGAATTGATCGGTGCCCAGGTGCGGCTCAGACGCAGTGGTCGCAACTATCTCGGCCTCTGTCCGTTTCATAGTGAAAAGACGCCGTCGTTTTCGGTCAATCCTGAGCGCGGATTTTTTCACTGTTTCGGATGCGGCGCCGGAGGCAGCATATTCGACTTCGTGATGCGGACCGAGGGCGTTACGTTTCCCGAAGCGGTGCGGCTTTTGGCGCGCCGTTATAACGTCAGTATCCCGGAGCGCGACGATGATGGCCCCGCGGCCGGTGAACGCGACGCGATGCTGCAGGCGGCGGAAGTCGCAAGCGCTTTCTTCGCCCACGTCTTGTGGAAGACCGACAGCGGCGCTCCGGCGCGCGAATACCTGAAGCGCCGCGCGATCAGCGTCGAGAGCGCGCGTGAGTTCGTGCTCGGCTATGCGCCGGCGCAGCCATCGTCGCTGGCCAAGGCGCTCGAGCGTCGGGGACTGCTCGAAACCGGACTCAAGATCGGATTGGTCAAGCGCGGCAACGACGGTGTCCACGACATGTTTCGTGGCCGCCTGATCTTCACGATTCGCGACGGCCAGGGCCGCCCGATCGCATTCGGCGGGCGCGTGCTCGACGACCGTTTGCCCAAGTACATCAACTCGTCGGATTCGCCGCTCTATTCGAAAGCGCGCAATGTTTACGGATTGTTCGAGGCGCGCCGTGCGATCGCGCAGCACGACCGCGCGATCGTGGTCGAAGGCTACGTCGACGCGATCGCATTGTGGCAGGCCGGGTTTCGCGAAGTGGTCGCGAGCCTCGGCACCGCGGTGACGGTCGATCAGTTGCGTATCCTGGGACGCAATACGCGAAACGTGATGGCCTGCTTCGACGGCGACAACGCGGGCCAGAAGGCCTCGATTCGCGCGCTGCCGGTGTTTCTCGAAGCTGGATTGTTGGGACGCGGGATTTTTCTTCCCGCCGGCCTTGATCCCGACCGCCTGATCCGCGAGCGCGGTGCCGAATCGTTTAACGCGCTTATCGACTCTTCGAAATTACTGGTCGATTATTTCCTCGAGGTCGAGTCTCGCCAGGCGCGCGGATCGCTAAGCGGCCAGGCCCGAGCCGCGGAGCGCGTGGCCGAGATGCTCCGTCTCGTCGCGAATCAGTTCGAGTTTGATTTGCTCTCGCGCAAGGCGGCCGAGATGCTTGGTGTCAGTGAGCAACTGCTGCGTAATCAGGCGCGGCCGCAGAATCGCGGCGCGAAGCGAAGTGCCGCGCCGGTCGGATTAGTCGGAAAATCCCACAATAGCGCCGTAGCTGAAGCGGAAGCTGGGATACTCGCGATCGCCCTGACTTTTCCGGAACTTCGGGTCGAAATCGTGAAAGCCGGTGCGCACGCGAACTTCGACGATCGCGCGCTGGCGGAATTGTTGATCGAGTTATGCGGTTCGGACGACGCCGGGCCCGGTTTCGAAACCTCGGTATCGGAGCGCCTGTCGGAAGAGCAGAGACGGCGGCTAAGCGCGCTGCTGGTGGGGTCGCTGATTGACGATTTGGCATCTGCGCGCAAATTGAGCGCTGATTACGCGGCGGCGCTCGCGCGGCGTCGGCGCCAGCTTGAGGTCGAGGGTTTGGCACGCAGCGTGCGCGAAGCTGACGAAAACGAAGCAGCCACCAAAGCGCAGAACGTGATAAGTTTAAGACGTGAAGTGAATCGCGCGCCGTGAATCGAATCGGCTCGCGTGCACGTGATT
>DATJOQ010000353.1:0-4469 GCA_035506935.1 Binataceae bacterium (SeqCode)
TTCGAAGTAGGCTTCGTCGGCGACGACAATCACGCCTTCGGGAACGCGCTTGAGGAAACGCTGCCACGCGTCGCGCCGGTAAATAGTGCCGGTGGGATTATTGGGATTCCCGAGCAGCACCATCCGGGTGTTGCTATCGATCAGCGACGCCATCGCGTCGAGATCGAAGGTGTAGCCTTTGAGCGGCGCGACTTTGGCGCTGCCCCCGGAGGCCGCGATCGCGAGCTGATAAATCACGAACGAATGAGCGGCGATAACCGCGTTCAGACCCGGGCGCAGGAACATGTAGACCAGCAGGTTGATAATCTCGCACGAGCCGCTGCCCATGAAGATTTGATCGGGGCTGACCTTGTGATGGGCCGCGATCTTGTGGCGCAGCTCGTAGCTGCCGCCGTCGGGATAGCGATTCAGGTCGCTTAGCGCAGCCTTGACCGCTGCGACCGCGAGCGGCGAAGGACCGATCGGATTCTCGTTGGAGGCAAGCTTTATCGGCTCGCCGATTCCGAGCTCGCGCTGGACTTCTTCGATCGGCTTGCCGGGTTCGTAAGGATGGAGCGCGGCGAGTCCAGGAAATACCAGGTCATCGAGTTTTATCAATTCAAATACCGCTGGGTTCAGGCCCCGGCGCCCCTGGCTTCAGGATACGATCCGAGAACTTTCGAAAAAAGAGTTTTGCGCTTGAGCGCGGCCAGCGCGCGCTTGAGGCCGGGATCCTCGCAATGGCCCTCGAGGTCAGCGAAGAACAGATATTCCCATGGCCGCGAGCGCATCGGCCGCGACTCGATTTTCGACATGTTGATACGATTGCGCGCGAAGAAATTCAGCGCCTCGTTGAGCGCGCCGACCTTGTCGGCCACCGCGAACAATACCGTGGTCTTGTCGGCGCCGCTGCGGGCCACCGGATGCTTGCCGAGCACCAGGAAGCGCGTGGCGTTCTGCGCCGAATCCTGAATCGACTCGGCCACCACCTTGAGCCCATAAGCCGCGCCCGCTTCCACCGAGGCAATCGCCGCAGCCGAAGGCTCTTCGGCCGCGCGTTTCGCCGCCAGCGCGTTGGACGCGAGCGCCTCCTGCTCGCATCGCGGGAAATTGGCGGCGAGATAGTTGCGGCACTGCCCGAGCGATTGCTGATGAGAATAAATTTTTCGAATCTCGTCGCGATTGCCCGACAGCGACAACAGCGCGTGGCGAATCGGCACCATTATCTCGCCCACGATAAGCAACGGCGAGTCGATCAGCAGGTCCAGCGTCATCGTGACCGAGCCTTCGGTCGAGTTTTCGACCGGCACCACGCCGAGCTCCGAGCGCCCGTTCTCCATCGCCTGGAAAACCGCCGGAATCGAATTTTCCGCGATCAGAGTTGCACTCGAACCGAAGCGGCTGAGCGCGGCCTGATGCGAATAGGTGTGTTCGGGTCCGAGGTACGCAACGCGCATCTCATGTTCGAGTGCGCGGCAGGCCGACATTATCTCGGTGAAAATGCGCTCGATATGCTGATTGGTGAGCGGGCCGCGATTGTTCGCGGCGAGCTTGTCGAGCACCGCGCGCTCGCGCGCGGGCTGGTAAATCTGCGCGCCTTCGCCGCGCTTCAGATCGCCGATCTCCTGCGCCACGCGCGCGCGCTCCGAGAGCAGGCGCAGAATCTCGAGGCTCAGCTCGTCGATTCGCGCGCGCAATCCAGCCAGCGAATCGGCCAACTCCGCGTTCTTCTTTGAGGTTGCTGACGCCACCGGCAGATGGCTACCCGATCGGACCGTGGTTTTCAACGCGGCGGCGCAGCACGAAGGCCGAGCCCATCTCGGCGAACTTGCGATGCCGCTCGCGGCGCAGCTGAGACGGGTTCACTTTGGCCAGACGTTTCAGATGGCGGCCGATCGCTTCGCCCAGGATTTTCACAGCGGCCACGGGATCGCGATGCGCCCCGCCGGGCGGTTCCGCAACGATCTCATCGATCACGCCCAGACGCGCCAGGTCCGGCGCCGAGAGCTTCAGCGCCTGCGCGGCGATCGCGGTATTCTCAGGTGTAGCCTCGCGCCACAAAATCGCGGCGCATCCTTCGGGCGTGATTACCGAATAGCACGCGTTTTCCTGCATCAGGATCACGTTGGCGACGCCCAGCGCCAGCGCTCCGCCCGAGCCGCCTTCGCCGATCACGCTCGCGATAACCGGCGCTTCGATTCTCGCCATCAGCTCAAGATTGCTGGCGATCGCCTCGGCCTGGCCGCGTTCTTCGGCGCCAAGCCCCGGCTCAGCACCCTGGGTGTCGATAAAAGTCAGCAGCGGGATACGAAAGCGGCTGGCGAGCTCGTAGACGCGCGCGGCCTTGCGATAACCTTCCGGACTCGGCTTGCCAAAATTGCGACGGATTCGTTCGCTGGTGGAGCGGCCGCGCTGTTGGCCTACCACCGCAACCGGATTGCGACCGAAAAAGCCGAGCCCGGCGACGATCGCGCAATCGTCGCTGTGGCGGCGGTCGCCGTGAATCTCGAAAAAATCCGTAATCAGCGCGGTAAGATAATCGAGCGTCTGCGGTCGCGCCGGATGACGCGCCATCCGCACCCGATCGATCGCGCGATCGATCTCTTTGAGCGGCGCTTCATGGCCGCGATTATTGGCTTTAACTGCCATGGTTATCAGTGTTCGCGATTCGCCGGTATCATAACCAAGTCCGGCTCCGATCGCGGAAAGAAAAATTTCGTCAGTAAGTCCAGCGCCTGGCATGCGCCGCGCTCGGCGTCGACCCAGACGATCTCGGGATCGCGGCGAAACCAGGTGAGCTGACGCTTGGCCAGTCGGCGGGTGTCGCGCTTGGCCAGTTCGATCGCTTGATTCATCTTGAGCTCGCCGCGAATCGCTGCCGCAACATGCTTGTAGCCGATCGTGCTGAGCGGCGGCGCCTCGGGCCGGTAGCCGGCCGCAAGTAGCGCCTTGGTTTCCTCGATCAACCCGGCCGCGATCATTTCATCGAAGCGCCGATCGATCGCCTGATAGAGCCGCTCGCGCGGCAGATCCAATCCCAACGTCAGGCTGTCGTACAGCGGCTCGGCGAACGCGTGACGGCGCTGATGCGCACTGATCGGGATTCCGGTCAGGCGAAAGACTTCGAGTGCGCGCACGATCCGGTAGAGATCGCGCGGCTCGACACGCGCGGCCGACTCCGCATCCACTTCCATCAATTGGCGGTGAAGAAATTCAACTCCGTGCTCGGCGGCGAGCGCGCTCAGCTCACGGCGCAGCTCGGGCGCGGCCGGAGGGCCGTTGAAAATTCCGCGCTTCAGCACCTTCAAATAGAAGCCGCTGCCGCCGGCCACCAGAACGAGACGGCCGCGCCGTGCGATTTCCGCGATCGCGTCGCGCGCAAGCTCGTGAAAGCGCACAACGTCGAGCGGACAGTTAGGCGCGCACACGTCTATAAGATGATGGGGCACGCGGCGGCGGTCCTCGGCGCCGGGCTTGGCGGTGCCGATATCCATCCCGCGATAGAGCAGACGCGAATCGGCGTTGACGATTTCCGCGCCGAGCCGCTCGGCGAGCTCGAGCGTCAGCGTCGATTTGCCGATCCCGGTGGGACCGACGATAAAACCGACCCGCGTTCGCGAAGCTTGTATTGCGTGGTCGCGGATCATCGGCGGAACATCCGCTCGATCTGGCCGCGCGCGAACTGAATATGGACCGGGCGGCCGTGCGGACAGTTGGTCTTGAATTTGGTGCGATCCAGCTCGATCAGCAGCTCGCGGATTTCGCGCTCTTCGAGTACACGGCCGACGCGCACCGATCCGTGACAAGCGAGCTGCTTTAGACAATCGTCGAACGCCTGCTCGCCGCGGAGCTCGAACCCGTTCTCGCCCATGCTGCTGATCATCTCAGCCAGCAGCTTGACGCCGGCCTCGGCGCCGAACACCGCCGGCGCGCCTTTGAGCAGCAACGTCGCCGGTCCGAACGGCTCGACCTCGAAGCCGAGCGCGTGAAGCTGCGGCACGACCGCCTGGATCTGCGCGGCGCGCGCCGGATCGAGCTCCAGCGGCTCGGGTACCAGTCGCGGCTGAACCTTGATTCCGCCACCTCGCAGCTCGGCGCGCAGCTTTTCGAAGGTCACGCGTTCGTGCGCCGCATGTTGGTCGACGAGTATCAGTCCGTCGTCGCCTTCGAGCGCGATGTAGCCGGCAAACATTTGCCCGATTACGCGCAGGCGCGAATAGAACGGAACTATCGGCGCGCGCGCCACTGGCGCAGGCGATGTCGAATCGGACGACGCAGGATTGGCAGGCGTCGAGTTTTCGAGAACGTGGCCATTCGCGGGTTCAGCAGTGTCAGCCAGCGCGGCGGTTACAGCAGCCAGTGCGGGCGCCGGGCGATCGTAGCCGAGGCCAAGCGCGCGCTGTTCGGGCCGCGCCGAAGATGGCGCGGCCTCGAGCACCAGGCGAAGCGTCCGCGATGATTCCGGCTCCTCCTCAGTGGCGTGGGGGGGG
>DATJOQ010000354.1:0-7353 GCA_035506935.1 Binataceae bacterium (SeqCode)
CTGTGCATGAAGTACGAGATCAAGCAGATGGAGAAGCAGGGGCGCGGAGCTATCGTGAACACCGCGTCGGTGGCGGGGCTCAGGGGATTTCAGGCGCTGCCGATCTATGTCGCCAGCAAGCACGCCGTGATCGGACTCACCAAGAGCGCCGCGATTGAGTACGCCCGCGCCGGAATCCGTATCAACGCAGTTTGTCCCGGCCCGATCGAGACCCCGATGATGGAACGGATCGACAGCGCCGAGGGGCAGGCGACCCGCGCCGATTACGAAGCGTTTGTGCCGATGAGGCGTTATGGCACGCCGGACGAGATCGCGCAGGCGGTGCTGTGGCTATGCTCGGATGCGGCCTCGTTCATCACGGGCGCGGCGCTGTCGGCTGACGGCGGCATCCTTGCGTGAAGGCGTCATCGCGCGGCTGTTGTTAGGCGCGACTGGAGAAGCGCTTTCTTGAATCCGCCGGTATGGATAGAATCGACGCACGCTGAGGAGTCGGCTAATTGGTAAGCCACCTGACTCTGGATCAGGCGATTGGAGGTTCGAGTCCTCCCTCCTCAGCCAATCTTCCCGCCCGTGGTTGATTAGCGCGGGCGAAGCGACATAGGGTCCCATCGTCTAGTGGTTAGGACACCGGCCTCTCACGTCGGGAACGCGGGTTCGACTCCCGCTGGGATCACCAAGGCTTGTCTCTAACGGCGCCTACTCGGTAACAGCCTCTACGAAGTCCGCTTTAAGTACCGGTGGCCCACCGCCAGGAAGGAAAACTTCCTTTATGTTATTAACGCGGATCTTGCCGCGCGCACCCTTCTCAGGAGCGTTGTTGAGAATTGCAAGAAGAGTCAGGATGCTACCAGCCGCTTGCTCTGCTCGACGTTTGTATCGCTCGCCAGGTCGTGCTCCGAAGTTGAGACCTGCAAGTGTGAAGGTCGTGCTGTTGTTGAGTCCGAACCCGACATCCCGACGATGCCTGGAGGGTAGGTCGATTCAGAAGGTGGTGACAGCACTTCGCAGAGAAATTTGGGTTCTTGCGCGACCGCAGAAGATGAGGGCTCTACGAGCAGCCGTCGCAAATCAGCAAAGAAACTAACTCCTAGCTCTCATCGCCAATAAACCAAGACACACCCGGAAGACTGTCAGGAGCCAAGCCGGGACCCTTATACCACCACCATGGCTTGCGTGGTTGGCAGTTCAATTATTGGGCGGTGTTTCTTTGGGAAAAAATCCAAAAAGGCCTGAGCGACACCCGGCAGGGTCGAATAGTCGTGCGTAATAATTATGCCTCCGGGAATCATCCTGGGATAGAAAAACTCGAGCCCAGCCAACGTGCTCTCATAGAGGTCGACATCAAGATGCACCAAGCTGAAGCGCCTCGCGCCCAAGTCCGCGGCCGACCGCGGAAACAAGCCGGGATGAAAATGAACATCACGATAAGCGCTTAATAGCCCGCGAACGACGGACACGTTGGCAGCGAACTGCCCGCGCGTAAAAACGCGCCCTTCCTCTGTGCTCGGATTGGGCAGTCCTAAGAAAGTATCGAACAAATGTAGGGAGCTTTCCCCCTTGGCTTCGCAAATGATCCGCGCAGAACTACCTTGATAGACACCCAGTTCCGCCATCGGGTAGCCAAAGCTACCCTGCGCTGCCGCCAGGGAGTGCAGCATAAATGCTTCATTTCCTGTTAGCAGCGACTCGGATTCGCGACGACAGCGGCTGATGCTTGCCATTGTCGATGGATCTTTGTGCCCTCTTAACAACAACAATTCGAGTTGCGCGAAAAGGCCGATCGTTAACCTTCGCAGGAGCTTGTGTCGGCTGATTATTCGTTGAGCTCGTTCGTAATTCATCCAAGCTCGCTTTTGGATCGGACATGCGTTCAACGGCGGTACCCGTTGTTGCTCAAGAAGTGTTTTCATAAGCCTTGGGTGTACAGGCTCCACCTCACGATTTCTAGCAGGGCGCTTATGAAAAGATTTTGGTCAGCGTTATCGACTCGCGTTTCGAATCTCAAAATGCGGAGGGCGACCGCATCGGCGATGCGACCGCCCATCCACAGTGTTGCCGCTGAGCCGTCGGGCCTGGCTCAGACCCGACGGTGTCGATCCTTGTCGCCTACTGCAACCAACCTTCGAAGGCGCAGCCTATCGCACCGGCGTTTATCTCCGTGTCGTTATTCAAGATGAACAGGTCGGTGTCGCACGCACCGATAAGCTCTTTGCCCTGCTGCGCGACCGCGAAATCAAACGCCATGTAGCTCGCGACGTCGCAGATCTCGTCGCTGCTGGTAACGAACCACAGATAGCCCGTGCTGCTCTGGCAGTCCTCGCCGAGCGTGTAGCCACCGCCTTCGATCTCCGACAGAGTTTCGACAATGCCGCCCAACTTCGGGGGAAACCTGCTGTTGCAGCGGCAGGTTCCGCCGGTTACGGCGCCCGCGCCATCGACGCAGACCGTGCAGTCGCCCACTGCAGAAAAAGGCTCTGTGAACGGCAGGTTAAACTGTGGGCTGGAGGAATTAAAAATGGGGCCGGTCCTGCCGCTTTGCCAAAAGTGGAGGTCGTAGCATCCGCTGATCTGACCGGCGAAGCATTTGTCCGCCCTGCCAGTGAGAGTGACTTCGTAGCCTGCCTGGGGAACAAGGCCGCTGCCGGCGAACTCTTCGCCATCGCTGTTGAACAGCACAGTCTTCCCGCTCAACACTAGCGACACGTCCAGCTCGATCGCGTTAAGCCCGGTACCGCAAATACCCTCGGAGCTGTTGGTTTCGACCAACATCGTGCCTTCGCCGTCAGATTCGAGAAACACCGAACCGCCCTCGATGAAAGACTCGAAAATCTCGGCTACAGCACCGCCGACATCGCAGTTGATTATTCCGCCCGGCAAGATTGCGCCAGAGCGACAATTCGTGCCCGGATCCAATTGGGCCGTAAAATAACCGACGCCAGCTGCTTTCCCAAACCCGTTATCTGAGAAGAAGAACGAGTAGTTGCCGTTGAAGTCGCACTTTGCCTTCGGCGCCGCCTTGGCGAAGCTCATATTGACGAGGGCGCATACCAGGACGACGGTGAGAAGTGACTGCAGGAACGTAGACCTAGCCATTGTTTCTCTTTCCTCTAAGCGGCGGCAGGCGCCAAAAGCAGGTCAGGCGAGCAATTACGCTCTTTTAAGCGCTTATAGCTGAAACTGTCAAGCCGTTGGCGTAAAGGGAGGGCCGGTGCGGCGTCACACACCTTTCATTAATTTCGGACAGCGAAATATCGAAGCCAGGCGCTATCGCCTCGATGTTCTCCCACGTCGGGAACGCGGGTTCGACTCCCGCTGGGATCACCAAGGAAATCAGCCACAAAAGACAACTTGGCGCTTTCCCTCGCGCCATCCGCTAGTTGAAAGTATCGAACGGGCAGGCAGTGATGCCGCCGAAATGTTCGCGAGGACTAGTCCTCTAGTTGATCTCGCCTCGCGATGGTTTATTCTGCGAAGTAAAGGAGTCCTGAAAAATGGCGACCTCATCCGAGTACGTCCCTCCGAAGGTGTGGGTATGGAACAAGCCGAGCGGGGGACGCTTTGCAAGTATCAACCGTCCGATCGCTGGGCCGACGCATGATAAGGATTTGCCGATCGGCCGCCATCCCCTGCAGCTTTACTCGCTCGCCACGCCGAACGGCGTGAAAGTGACGATCATGTTGGAGGAGCTGCTCGCGCTTGGGCATGGCGGCGCGGAGTACGATGCATGGCTGATCAAAATCGGAGACGGCGATCAGTTCGGCAGCGGCTTCGTCGCGATCAACCCCAATTCCAAGATCCCGGCGATGCTGGATCGCAGCGGCCCTACGCCGATTCGGATTTTCGAATCAGGCGCCATCCTGCTCTATCTCGCCGAGAAGTTTCATGAGTTTCTGCCGACGGAAGCCGGTGCACGGGCCGAATGCCTGTCATGGCTGTTCTGGCAGATGGGAGCCGCGCCCTATCTCGGCGGCGGGTTCGGTCACTTCTATGCGTACGCCCCTGAAAAGATCGAATACGCAATCGATCGTTTCGCCATGGAGGTGAAGCGGCAACTCGACGTGCTCGAGCGCCGGCTGGCTGAGACCGAGTACATCGCGGGCAGCACTTACACGATCGCCGATATGGCGATCTTCCCGTGGTATGGCGGGCTAGCGAAGGGCCAGCTCTACGGGGCGGCCGAGTTCCTGGGCGTGGAGGATTACAAAAACGTTAATCGTTGGGCTGACAAGCTCCGCGAGCGGCCGGCGGTAAAGCGAGGGCGCATGGTGAATCGCACTTATGGCGAGCCCTCGACCCAGTTGCACGAACGGCACGACGCGAGCGATTTCGACACCAAAACGCAGGACAAGCTCGCGCCGGCCACCTGAATTGCCGTCGTGCGCTTCGGTGATGGCATTGTGCTCGGGGTTGTCGCCGCACGCGTTCGTGGCGTAATGCTGAGCTAGTTGTCACCGAAAGGAGAGCCATCATGGGCGAACGGTTAAAGGGTAAAGTGGCGCTGATTACGGGTGGCGGCTCCGGTATCGGACGCGCGACTGCGACGCTTTTCGCGCGCGAAGGCGCCAAAGTCGTCGTCGCCGATTATATCGTCGAAGGCGGCGAGCGCACCGTGCGTGCGATCAAGGAGTCCGGCGGCGACGCGCTGTTCCAGGCCGCGGACGTCTCGAATCCTGCCGACGTCGAGGCGCTGGTCGCCAAAACGGTAGCTGTTCACGGCAGGCTCGATTGCGCATTCAATAATGCGGGCGTCGAAGGCGAGTTCTCGCCGATTCCAGAATGCACGCTCGAAAATTATCAGCGCGTGATCGGAATCAATCTTAACGGCGTCTTTTACTGCATGAAGTATGAAATTCCCGCGATGTTAAAGAGCGGCGGCGGCACGATCGTCAACAACGCGTCGATCTGCGGCCTGGCCGCGATCGCCAACACCGGCGCCTACACCGCGTCCAAGCACGGCGTCGTCGGTCTGACCAAGGCGGCGGCGGTTGAGTTCTCGAGCAAAGGCGTACGTGTTAATGCGGTGTGCCCGGGATTCATCCGCACGCCGATGGTCGCGCGGGTGATGGATCGTGGCAGCTTCGACGAAAGCGCGGTGATCCAGACCCATCCGATCAACCGCTTCGGACAGCCCGAGGAGATAGCCGAGGCCGTGCTGTGGCTGTCCTCGGACGCGTCGTCGTTCGTGAGTGGCGCGCCCGTTCCGGTCGACGGCGCTTACACGGCGCAGTAGCTGCGAGAGCGATTCAGCTTGCGAACTGTTGACACGACAGATCGGTAGCGGTAACCGCTGATCTGGGCAGCATCAGCGGTCAGGGCGAACATTACGCCGAACGTATCGAGCGAGTTCAAGATGAAAACCGAAATCGCCGACAAGCGGTGGGTGAAAAAGTATCCAGAGCTTGGGACGGAACCCGTTTCAGGTGTGTCTTGCATCTCGGCTGATTATTTCGAGCGCGAGCGCGAACTGATTTTCCGCCGCTCGTGGCTCAATGTCGGCACGGCATGGGAAATTCCTGAGCCGGGCGACTATTTCGTCCGAGAGCTCGAGGTCTGCAACGCATCGATCCTGGTAATGCGCGGCCGCGACAAACAGGTGCGCGCATTTCACAACGTCTGCTCTCATCGCGGCAACAAGCTGGTCGCCGACGGCAGAGGCCAGTGCCGTGGCTATCTGACCTGCAACTTCCATAGTTGGTCATACGACAATAACGGGCAGCTCAAGTGGGTGCCGGATGAATCCAACTTCCACGATCTGAACAGGGCCGAATACGGCCTGACTCCGGTCGCGACGGAAGTCTGGAACGGATTCGTTTTCATCAACCTTGACCCGAATCCGCGCGAGGACCTGATCACTTATCTCGACGGCGTAGCCGAGCGGGTTAAGGGTGGCGACTTCGACAAGATGGCGCTCGCGCAGTGCTGCAAGTTCGACGAAAAGGCCAACTGGAAGATCGGTATCGACGCGCAGAACGAAATCTACCATGTGCCGTTCCAGCATCGGTACATCATCCCCGATCGGTTCATCGTCAATGAGGGCAACTTCACCCGGATTCAGGACGTGACGTTCTTCGGTCGTCATAGCCTTTACACGTGCGAGATGAATCCCGCACACAAGCCGGTCCCGATGGAGCAGCTCATCGCCGGGCTGGATCGCGCACCGACGCGCACGCGGATGCCGATGACCAGCGAGTTCGATTTTTACCTGATCTTTCCGAATTTTGTGCTGATCTTCTTCCGCGGCGCCAACAACGACCTGTGCCTGACCTACAACTTCTGGCCGCTGGCGGTTGACCGCACGATGTGGGAGGCCAGAACCTACCTGCCACCGCCTGCAAACGCGTCCGAACGCCTGGTCCAGGAATTCATCTGCACCCGTCTGCGTATCGTGTTGGACGAAGATGCGGCTGGTCACGAGACCGTGCACGCGGGTATGGCTACCCGAGCCAAGAAAAATATTCTCTTCCAGGATGAAGAGATTCAGCTTCGCCACTTTCATAAGGTGGTCGAAGATCACGTGCAGTTAGTAGAAAATTAACCGGGCGCTCGCCGCGGTCAAACGGCGTGCAATATTAAATGGAAAGCGAGAAATCCGTTCTGCCCGTGTCGTTTTTCGAGCTTGAACCGCTCGCGCATTGGGCCCTTGCCACGGAGCAGGAGCGCATGACGGCGCGGGAATCCTCTACGTGGGAAGAATTGCAGACGTTCTACGGCGCGATGATGCCGCGCATGACGGCGATCATCGAATATCTGAATCGCTTTCCGCTCAATGACATGCCGGCGGACGCGCGGCGGCTTCTGCTGATGGCGCTCTCGGTGGTCGAAGTCAGCATCGCGACCGAACTGTACCGGCAGCCAAAGTCATTCAATGCCTTCGATCGCGCACGTATTGAGATCGGAGAGAATCTGTAATCGCCGTTGCAGACCGAAGTGGCCGAGGCCCAGCCCAGGAGAGCAGGTTTCACAGGAGAGCAACCATGATAATCCGTGGCGAACAGAACGGCGGAACGGTTCTGGTCAATCAAACCGATCATTCACAACTTGTCGGCCAGCTTGCCTCGCATTGGGGCAATGATCAGTTCGACGCGCCGCGTCCTTACGAATCGGTGATTCGCGCCGCGGTGTACCATGACTTCGGTTGGCTGCCTTACGAGACGACACCCAGTTCCGATCCCGAGAACGGCGAGCCCTGCGGCTTCCTGCAAGTCGGCCTGAAGGGAACACAGCTCAAAGCCTACCGATGGGTGGTCGATTGGATGAACGAGATCGATCCCCACTCGGCGCTTATCATGAGTATGCATCGCACCGGATTGTGGCGTGGACGCTACGGCACGATCGATTATCCGACGGCGTTCA
>DATJOQ010000355.1:0-4385 GCA_035506935.1 Binataceae bacterium (SeqCode)
GGGCATTATCGCCTTGCGAGTCCGTGCCTGAAAGCAACGATCGTGCGTTGCCCGACGATCGCGATTGTCATGCTGGCGCTTTTGGAGGTTAGCCAATGAGAGTGAGCTTCTTTTGCATCGGAATCGGTAACGGCGCGAGCGCGGATGCTATCAGAGAGGCGGCGATCAACGCGGAGCGGCTTGGCTTCTCGGGCATCTGGGCTCCGGAACATGTGGTGTTGTTCGATAGCCAATCGTCGAAGTATCCCTACGAACCAACCGGCCAATTGCCTCTCCCAAAAGACATTAATTTCTACAGTCCGTTTGTTGCGCTGACCTACGCGGCGAGCGTGACCACGCGAATCCGGCTGGCGACCGGCGTATGCCTGGTTCCAGAGCGCAATCCAATTTTTCTGGCAAAGGAGATTGCGACACTCGACCATCTAAGCGGCGGGCGCGTCGCGCTGGGCGTTGGTATCGGCTGGTCGGCCGAAGAGTTCCGAGCAGCGGGCGTCCCCTTCGAGCGCCGCGCCGCGCGCACGCGCGAATATATCGAACTGATGCGGCGGCTGTGGAGCGAGGACAAGACCACGTTCAGCGGCGAATTCGTCAGCGTCGAGAACGTGCGCAGTTTTCCCAAGCCTGTCTCGGGCGCGAAGCTGCCGATCCTGTTTGGCGGCGAGAGCGACGCGGCTTTGAAACGGGTAGCTTCATACGGGACAGGATGGTTCGGTTTGGGGCTGACTCCTGAGGAGGTCGGGAACAAGGTAAAGCAGTTGCATCGATTTGCCCGTGACTACAAACGCGAGCCTGAGGAACTGGAAATAATAATCGGACCTTACAACAAGCCAGCGGCTCCCGCCGATCTGAAGTACTTCCATGCCGCAGGCGTACAGGAGCTCGCGGTGACCGTCGGATTCGGCTTTCCCGAAAAGCCCTCTGCGATACGCGCCTGGATGGAGAAACTGGCGAGCGACTGGGTCGAGCCAGCGCACAAGCTCAAGTAGGCCGATTCTGCGCGCTATCCGGCGAGCGACGACAGGCGTTACTGTTGTTTCAGCCTCGGATCATCGCCTTTGACGCATTGAGCCTTGGTCATCGTCGCGAGCGCCTGCTGCTTGCCACCGAGCATGTCGGAGATCGCTCCAGGCGGTTTTTGCGCATAGGCTTTCCTGACCGCTTCGCACTGCGAGGACGAATCGAAGCGACGCAGCTCATCCCATTGCGCCAGAGGCGCCGAGAAATTGGTTTGCAGGTCGGATGAGATCTCCGCTGGCGGCGGTATCATCAAATACCAGGCGAGCAATCCGAGCGCGATGGCTTTCACTAGCGCTGTTAACCGTACCATTTGCCGCACGCCTTCCCTAGTAACTTAGAGCAGCTTGCGCCGCCGAATTGAAATCTTCAGAAGACCGCTCAGATTCGAAGTTTTCGCCGTTCGGAACCTATGCACTGAGGATCGCAATGTCAACGGCGTCGCAGTGTCTGTCCAGACCATCGTCATCTTCCGGCGGACGGCGTTTTCAGGACAACTTCGCCAGTTTCGAGCAGCGATTTGAGATTCGACAGGATGCGCGGCCATCCGCCTGAAACTGCCTCGATAAACCTGGACTCGGCGCAATCCATCACATGAGTTACGGTCAGCTTAACCGCATCGTCGACCAGATCGATTTCGAAAGTGCAGCTGGAATAGCCCTCGGCTTTCAGCTCGGGTCTGAATTCGTTTCGCCATTTGATTACCAGGCGCTTCGGTGGATCGACTTCGACGATCTCGCCAGTATCGGCGATGCGGCCGTCGGGGAAAATCAGTTTCCACGAAGAGCCGACTTTCCAATCGGTCTCGCAATGCACGCCGAACCAATACCGCTTCATGAAATCCGGGCTCGTGAGAGCCGACCACAATCGTTCGGGCGTGGCGCGGATGAAGGTGACGTAAACGAAAGTGCTGCGCGTAGGGTTAGCCATGACGTTCTCCTTCGAGAGATTTCTTGAGTTTCGAGAGCGCGCTTAAACGTCCGCGCTCGAACTTGCCGATCCAGCGCTCGGCGATGCTGTTAATCGGCACCGGATTGATGAAATGAAGCTTCTCGCGGCCCTGGCGCTTCGATGACACGAGATTTGCCTCCTCCAGAATCAAGAGATGCTTCGCCACCGCCTGGCGGGTCATTTCGAGTCCACGACAGAGCTCTGCCAGTGTTTGTCCGTTCTTCCGATGCAGCCGGTCGAGCAGATGCCGGCGGCTGCCATCCGCCAAGGCGCGAAAAACCGCGTCATCATCCATCAATTGAATAGGCAACTTTATGGTTGCCTGTCGGAATAATAGGTAACTATTTGGTTCCCTGTCAAGCGGCTGAGGGAAGTTCGCTCGGAGTGATGAGCGTTGCGAACGGCGATGAAATGAGAGAAGGGCCTGAAGGACTCGCCGGCGGATCTAGGCGAGCACCACGATTTTGCCGCCGGCGCGGTTTTCTTCCATGCAGCGATGGGCCTCGACGATCTGATCCAATGGAAACACTTTGCCCACCTGCACGCGAAGCGTACCAGCCGCGACCTGCTGAGCCAGCTCCTCCAGCGGTGTGCGCATGAAGTCGGCCGACTCACCCGCGTAGCAGGTGAGGTTTACCGCCGTTGGAATAACGTCCATCGGGGCGAAGTTATCGAACGACCACTTGTTTCCGACGATACCGGTCATGCAGACGATCCCGCCCTGCTTGGCGCATCGGAGTGAATCTGCGAGCGTGGTCGTGCCTATCAGTTCGAGCACCTTGTCAAATCCATCCGGCAGCGCCGCGCGAACCTGCTGGGCGATTGACCCGTTATCGATAAACACCTGATCCGCGCCGCTCGACTTCAACAGCGCTTCGCGATCGGGGCTTCGCGTGGTGGAAGCGA
Organism: Binataceae bacterium (SeqCode); assembly: GCA_035506935.1. GTDB lineage: Bacteria > Desulfobacterota > Binatia > Binatales > Binataceae > DATJOQ01. The sequence continues at coordinate 2,872 of DATJOQ010000355.1, forward strand.
CCGTCGCGGCGCCGTGTCTTTTTGCGATCGCAGCAGCGGCGAGCCCCACCGAAGTGGTGCCGCCGCGAATCAGCAAACGCTCGCCCGCAGCGAGACGCAGAGACTTGAACAGCGATCCCCACGCGGTCTGTAGCATTTCTGGCAAGGCGCCAAGTACTTCCCAAGGAAGGCGAGTTTGCACGGCCTGCGCCTGCGCCGCCGGCACGACGGTGTACTCAGCGTAACCGCCGTCGAAATCGCGGCCCATCCCACCCATAGCCGAAGCCACGATGGTGCCAGCAGCAAATTCCCCGCCCGGAGCCGCCTCTACCTCACCCACTGCCTCGATTCCAAGGATGCGGGGGAATTTTACTCCGGGCGAATGGCCCTGCCGCGTGAACAGCTCGGAGCGATTGAGGCCGAACGCGTGAACGTGGATAAGCACCTGGCCCGTTTGCGGCACCGGCATCGGGCGCGTCTCGACCTTTAGCACCTCGGGTGCACCAGGCTGGTAAATCACCGCCGCTTTCATCGTGGTCGGCATGAGAGTCGCGTCCTATTTGGAGGTTGTTACCGTTGAGACTATTCCGCGGTGTTGACCTCCTTCAAGGATGGTTCGTGACCTATTGCGCGCTGCCGCTATTCGACTCCGCGCGAGCAGCGGCGCCGATCGGCGCAAACAGTGTCATTGGCATCAGCGGAGGACGGCGGCGGCGCTTGAGCTCCTCGAGTTCGGCGGCCGCATTGGCTTCGATATTGCGGCGGCCGATATCGGCTAGTTTCGCATCGAGCTCCGAGTTGCCCAGCTCGTGATTTACGCCCGCCCGCGCCAAGGTCTGCCCGATCGTGTCGCGCATCTCTTCCAGCGCGCGCAGGTCGTCTTCATAGGAAGGAGTGCTGCTGAGCGTCGACTGGATCCGTATTCGCGCCTGCGCGTTTTTCAATCGCGCGAGCATTTTGATTTTTTCGACCTTGAGTTTTTCGATCTCGTCGCGCGACGAAATCAGACCGCCCTTCGCCTCGTCGGCCTCGCGGCTGACCTCTGCCAGTTCCTGCTCGAGGCGCTTGCAGTCCGCTTCCAGTTCGTGCCGCCGCCGGATCATGATGATCGCGCATTGGTCCTCGTTGAGGTCGGCCGCCTGCGCGGTCTGCTCGGTGAGCTCGTCGATCATGGCGCGCTTGGAGGACAACTCGCTGGTCAGTTTGTTGCGCATGTAGATGACGGCCGCGGCCGCGCTCTTCAATTGTTGATAGCGCTGCAGGCGCGTGTTGATCGCGGCCTCATAGACCGCTTCGGGATCGCGAGCCTCGCGCGTTCTAACCCATCGTCGAATTTTTCCGCTCATCAAATTCAGCATTCGCTTGATAATCATATTTGTCCTTCCGCGGCGACGAGTCGCGTCGTTAATTTTGATTCTTTGAAAACCAATTCGAGCGCACGTCGGTGTTGTAAACGTTAGCCGACGAACGCGATCAATCCTCTTTAGAGTCGAGCCCGAGGTCACCGGCCGATATCGAGAGTTCGCGCAGCTTTT